>JBDKGH010000028.1:0-17573 GCA_039798265.1 Bacteroidota bacterium
ATGGCATCGGAATTTTGACATCCGTTGTTATCCTGAACAGTTAATGTGTAGACACCAGTATTTACAGGAGTAATGATTGGCTGAAGTATAGTTGAAGAGTTTAAATTGGTAGCAGGCGACCATGAATAAGATAGTCCGTTACCTGTTGCTGAAGCCAAAACGGTTGCGCTTTGACCAGTGCACAGTGCGATATCGCCCCCTGCATTTACAGTAGGCAAAGAATGAACGGTAAGCGTAATTTGGTCCGTTGCTGTGCAAACTCCATTGTCAACGGTATACGTCAGTGTATGCACACCCGTTGATGAAGGATTAACTAAGCCTGCGCTTGAAACCATAGCAGAACCGGACCAAGTACCACCAGTAGTTATTGGCTGCAATGTAAATGCACTGCTTCCAATACATACTGAGTGGTTTGGACCAGCATCAACCGTTAGTGGAGCGCTCACCGTTACTGAGCGCGTATCGTTAGAACTACATCCTTGCGCGTTGGTGTAGGTGTAAGTCAAGGTATAGGTGCCTGTGATAGATGGAGTAAAAATTCCTGCACTGGTTACTAAAGCAGAGCCTGACCAAGTGCCCCCCGCAGGAGTTTGACCTGATAAGGTAATGGCGTTATTACTTTGACAAAATGTAAGGTTACTTCCAGCATCTACAGCCGTAGGGTTATTTACTGTAACAGTCACTTGATCTGTTGAAAAACATCCAAAGTTATCAGTGGCGGTAAGGGTATAAACAGTTGTTGAAGTAGCGCTCACCGTTGGTGTTCCTGTTGTCGATGAAGAAAGAGCAGTCGTTGGTGACCAACTCAAATTCGAAGCGTTCGAAACCCCGTTAATGACAGCAGAAGAACCCGTGCAATAGCTGATATCAGCACCGGCCGATACACTTGGCAAAGATCGAACAGTCACCGTAATTTGGTCATATGCGTTGCATGTTCCCATGTTCACAGTGTAATTCAAAACATATGTTCCAACTGCTGTTGGTGTGAATACACCAGCTGATGTCACGTAAGAAGAACCAGACCAAGAGCCGCCGCTTGTAACGGGTTGCAAGGTGTAAGAACCACTACCTTGACATAATTGAATGTCAGAACCCGCATTTACGTTTCCAGGAGCTACAACAGTAATTGTTCGTGTATCAGTTCGAGTACAATTATTTGAATTGGTAAAACTGTAAGTCAACGTATAGGTGCCAGCAACTGATGGCGTAAAAGCTCCCGCTGATGTAACGTAGGTGCTCCCGCTCCAAGTGCCGCCTGCAGGTGTTTGTCCAGTTAAAGTAAAAGGATAAGGATCGGTACAAACGGTCAGATTTAATCCAGCATCTACGGCAGGAAGCGGATTGACAATCACTGAAATTTGATCAGACTTATAACATTGTTCAGAGTCAGCAGCAGTAACACTATAGGTAACAGAAGTGCTAGGCGTTGCTGTTGGGGTTTGTGAAAGCGAATTGCTTACACCATTTCCAGGACCGCCTCCGCTCCAGGTATAAATAATAATAGGACCATTAGGACTTGAGGCAGTAGCAGAAAGCTGAACTGTTTGCCCTGCACAAATGGTTTGATCAGGACCAGCATTTACCGTTGGTAAAGCCCGAACTTGAACAACTTTAGTATCTGTTGCAGTGCAACCGTTTACAGTATTTGAAAGCACTAAATTATAAGTGCCAACAGTATTAGGAGTAAAAACCCCCGTTCCTGATAACATAGTACCCGGTGCTCCACTCCATGTTCCGCCGCTTGGCAAGGTGATCGCAGGATCATTTAAACAAGGATCCAAATCGGGACCTGCATTAACCGTTGGTAATGGATTAACAGTAACGATAATGATATCTTGGGCTTCGCATCCTGTTCCGTCAATAACCGTTAGTAGATAGGTAGTGGTCGATGTTGGAGAAATAATGGGATTAGCGATATCATTCGCCCCTGACAAAACATCCCAATCATAGGTGTAGTTGCCATCGCCCCCCCATGCTGATGGGGTTCCGCCGATAGTAATGGATTGACCGACACAAATGGTGACGTCACCACCAGCATTGGCGTGACATTGTGCCGAGAGACTTTGTGACCATCCAAAAAGGATGAACAAAAGTCCAATGGACCACGATAATTTCGTTCTAGAGTGTAAGAGCATGAGTTTAGCTTAAATGCCCCATTGATACGCACGAAATACCACAGGGTTACCATTTATGCCCTTGAAATGATCTTTCGTGTCTTTGAAGCGCTTAGTCGTCATTACTTTTTATTTAAAAAAAGCTCCGGCTTGTGGCACTCCACACTAGTAATTTGATTAGGGCTACGGCTAAGGGACCGATAGCTTCAGTTGTTCAGGTCCGACAAAGGTAACAAGAGTTATTAACAATTCAACACTCGAATGTTAATTAACGTTGTTAATTCAACTTCGTTTTTGGGTAAAAAACTAAAGGGCAGCCAATTAGCCGTCCTTAGTTTAAGTATAAATTGGTGTAATTATCGAATCATAATAACGTGACCGCTCATAATGCGCTCACCTTCTACCCCTTTGAGTTGCACTACAACCTGCCAAGTGTAAGCTTCATCTTTGGCATAATACACCCCTTCACGAACATCCCCAAGCCAAGGCGCCGATGGATCATTCGTTTCAAAGATGGTAGTTCCCCATCTGTCGATGATAACAAACTTGTAATTCTCAATGAAATCCAATCCTGTCAAGTGCGGCCAAAATTCATCATTGATTCCATCGCCATCAGGAGTAAATGCGTTGGGCACATAAACTTGGAAAATGTCATCAATATTCACCGAACGAATAACATCATCTCGACAACCGTGCTCAGTCCATACGGTCAAAGTAACAGGGAAAACTCCTGCTTCTTCGTAATAATGACGAATAACAGGAATTGAAGATACACCTCCATCTCCGAAGTTCCATAACCACTCATGGGCGTCATAACTCGTGTCGAAGAAATCAAAGTAAGGTTGATAAATGTCTGTGCTTTGAGGATTGAAATCAAAACTTGCTACTGGTAAGTTCCAAGCAGCAATCATGTCTTCATACTCCAACGTATCCATACACCCCATATCAGTGGTGACCACTAATGATATGTCGAACAAGCCTGGATCATTGTATTCATGAATGGCATTCACTCCTGTGGCGGTTCTGCCATCTCCAAAATCCCAGAGATAAGACTGACCACCTGTAGAAGTATTATTAAAGTTCACAGTGAGCGGCACACATCCCTCGGTTGGATCAGCTGTAAACGCCACTACCGGAAGAGGATGAACCGTGAAATCGACATCACTGCTGCTCGAGCATCCAAATTGATTAGAAGCAACCAATTCAACGTTGTACTCACCTACTGCATCAAAGGTAAACTCCGCATTGAGCTCATCACTTTGCAATTGGCCATCGAGATACCAATCAAAAGAATTGGCATCCGTTGAAAAATTGGATGTGGTTACATCAACAGGAATATAACACGACTCGAACGCACTTAATGCGAACGCACTCACTGGTTGAGGAGATACGATCACATCCATTTGAAGAGTATCAGCACAAAGCTGCATATTTTGAGCAATAAGACTTACAGTATATAAAATTGGCTCATTGCCAACATTGATATACGTATTACATACATCACTATCATTATCTGTATTGCCATCTCCGAAATCCCATTCATAAAAAATACCACCAGAAGTTGCGTTAGAGAAGCATGCCGTAAACGGACTGCATCCAACTTGATTAGGTATGGTGAATGATGCATCTGGGGCATTATAAACCGTAAACGGATGAGAGATCGAAGTAGAACACAAGTTGTCAGATACCCCTGTCATAGTAACAATGTAGTTACCTCCATTGATATATAAGTGATCTGGATCAGACAAGGTAGAACCTGTTCCATCACCAAAATCCCATGTAATGTCAATGGCTGTTCCTGGATCGGCATCAAAATGAACCATTTCATTTTCGCACATGTTCGGCACATCCGTGGTGAAATCAATCACTGGACTAGGAAATACCTCCAAGGTCATTTGAGCCGTATCATAGCTACATCCATTATCGATGTACTGATAAATGGTGTAGATACCCGGATCTGAGTAAACGTGCGTAGGGTTCGCATTGCCGGTGAAAGTATCGTCACCAAAATTGTATTGTATTTGTGTTCCACCCTCGCTAAAGTCAGTGAATTCTACATTCAGTGGAGTGCAACCTTCAATGACGTTCGTATTAAAAAAGGCGGTAACGGTATTGGGTAATACGGTAATGGTATATTCAGTGGTATCAACACCGCATTCGTTAGAGAGATACAAATAGATGGTATAATCCACAGGAATGGTGTCTGCAAAAAACACGTGAGATCCTGGTTCTTCCACAAAGCTTTGAGGCCCGCCATCTGAAAACTCCCATGTAAACACATCAGGATTACCAGTAGAGGTATTATTGATGTTCACGGTAAAGGGTGAACAAAACACGTCTAAGTCAGTACCAAATGCAGCGACAGGCTGCGGGTAAACCGTAACTATATCATTATCGGTATTGGAGCCGCAGAAGTTTGTTGCCGTTAAGCTGATGGGATAGGTTAAAACATCCGGTCCTTGCTGGTAAGTCTGACCAGCAGGAATGAAAGCAGTGCTTGTTGTAACGGATAAGTTCCAGTTATAAGTCAAGTATTGACCTACACTTAGGTTATCGAATGTGACGTTCAAAGGGGCACAACCATCCGCAGGAAGCAAGGCTAACGAAGCTACTGGAGGATTAATTATTTCATTCGAATTGCTTGCAGTATCGCGACAGCCAAAGTTATTTGACGCGACTAGCATGATATCAAATATACCTGGATTAGGATAGGTGTAGTTTGGATCAAAACCAGACGTAATATGTCCGTTACCATAGTTCCACTCATAAGAGTTGGCTCCAGTTGAAGTATTCGTCAAATCAACGGGTGCATTGGTACATCCCAAAGGCGCCACTGAGAAGTTGGCTACTGGAACAGGTGAAATGGTTACGGTCTTAAACGAAGTATCAGCACATCCTGTTATAGGATCTGTAAACCAATAAAAGACATTATAGCTGCCGGCACCAATGGATGGATTGAAAGTACCTAAACTAGGATTTGTTATTCCCGGTCCCTCCCAAATTCCACCGCTAGATGGTGTGTAGCCAGCCATATTAAATGGTAGAGCATTCCCACAAAGTGTTTGGTTCGTGCCTGCTGTTACTACGGGTAGTGGTTGAATGGTAACTTGGGTTTGATCAGAAGAAAAACAAGTTCCTGTTCCATAAGAGAGTGTCAATGTATGCGTCCCTACTCCCATGATTCCCGATTCAAACACACCATTGCTGGCGTTTGTAATACCAGTGCCTGTCCATGTACCTCCCGTAGGTGGATTGAAGCCCGTTAATTGATAGGTACCTTCATTCAAACACAGTGTTAAGTTGGGGCCTGCATTGGCAATGACTGGAGGGTTAACTGTTACTTGAATACTGTCAACGTTTTGACAACTATTGCCACCAGCTGTAAAGGTGTAGTATAGCCAGTATGTGCCTACACCTGGGCTAACAAATTGACCGTTCGGGTTGGTAATACCTGTACCCGACCAAGTTCCTACTCCTCCGGTTGTGGGGCTAAAACCAGTCAATGTCTCGGTAATGGGTTGGTTACATAAGGTGAGGTTGTTTCCTGCATTTACAACCGGAAGTGTATTCACATTCACAATTACGTTATCGGTGCTCACACAGTTATGGGCGTCTGTAACGGTCAATTGATACGTTGTGGTAGCGGGTGGAAAAGCTAAAGTGGAGGATTGATTCGCATTGGTTAAGGTAGCACCATTGTTCCAAGCATATCCATAAGGAGCTAAACCACCGGTAGCGCTACCTTGCAGAGCAACGCTATCTCCCACGCACATGCTAGCGTCTAAACCTGCATTGGCAGTAGGCAACGAGTAAACAGTAAATACCATTTGATCCGTTGTCAAGCATGTGCCCGATCCTATAGAGTAGGTCAAGTTGTATACACCGGGAGTATTAGGAGTAAAGCTTCCTGTTGAGGTCACTGGTGCTGGGGACCATGTTCCTCCCGTATTACCAGGAACTATTTGAACAGGAGTATTGGATTGGCATAAATTGATATCTGGTCCTGCATTCGCTACCGTTGCGGTAATAACGGTCACCACGAGTTGATCCGAGTTGGTACAAAGTGTTGTTGGATTCTGGTAAGTGTATGTCAGAGTGAATTGTCCTGTACCATTTGGCGAATAACTACCTCCTGTACTCACATTTTGCCCCGACCATGTACCACCTGTGGCAGGCGAAAAGCCCGTTAATTGCGTAGCTACTGGTTGATCACACAACTGAATATCGGCACCCGCGTTAACGACAGGCAGAGGATTTACGGTAACCGTCACAGCATCGGAACCCGGACAACCGGATGCGTCAACCATGGTAACATTATATACCGTAGTTATAGTTGGTGTTGCCGTTACAGTTGCTAGTGTAGGATTACTTACCGTTCCCCCACTCCAAAAATATCCAGTAATTGTTCCATTGGTGCTTGTTCCTGAAGATGCTAGTGTCACCGTTGTTCCCGCACATATGGTCTGATCGGATCCTGCATTGGCAGTTGGTGGCGCCAATACATTTACTATCACCTGATCTGAAGTTAAACAAGAACCCGTACCCACGGAATAAGTCAATGTGACTGGTCCTACAATCGATCCGGTAAATACGCCTGCAGAAGTCACTTGTGAAGAGCCTGACCAAGTACCGCCCGATGGCAATACGATAGGCGATCCTAAGAAACAAGCCGTGGTATCGGGTCCTCCATTTGCGGCTGTCGGATTCACAACTGTCACTATGATGTTATCGCAGGCTTGACAGCCAGTAGTGCTATTTGTAAAGCAATAGGTCAATGTTTGTGTGCCAGTAGCAGAAGGAGTAAACACACCTGCCGATGTTACGTTACTACTTCCACTCCACACTCCTGTTCCACCAGTAGTTGGAGTATATCCTGTTAATGTTGTTGGAACAGGTTGATTACACAAGGTCAAATCATTTCCAGCGTTGACCACTGGCAAAGGATTAACGGTCAATGTTACGTTCGTTGTCCCTACACATCCACGACTATCTGTAACTGAAACGGGATAAGTTGTTGTAGCGGTCGCTGAAGAGGTGGGTGTTGGTGATGTTGTACTATTCAGTGTACTTCCATTTCCCCAGGAGTAACTTACATAAGGAGGAAGTCCACCACTCACGTTTACACTTAGCTGCTCGGTCTCTCCATTACACATCACAAAGGGACCGCCGCTTGCTACCACAGGTAATGGGTTCACTGTTACAGTTATCGTTTCTGTATCCGAACAGGTGCCCGAATTTCCTGTAACAGTATAGGTCACCGTGGTTCCACTTGATGGGGTAGAAATAACACTGCTTCCGAAAGTGGTATTTAAAAAACTCGATGGACTCCACGTATAGGAGCCCGCACCCGATGCGCTCAGCGTTATGGGTGAGTTAATACAGGTAGAGTTGGTAGCCGAAGTGGTCGAAATCTGCACATTGGGTATGGGCAAAACAGTCACGGTGCTATTCGCTGTGCTTGGACCGCAGGCATTCGTTGCAGTAAAAGAAATTGGATAGCTTCCCGCATTGGCATAAGTCACAGCTCCTGGACTCAAACTAGTGCTCGAAGCCGGTGTGCCATTGTTGAATGTCCATGCATAGGATGAAATAGGCAGGTTACAGTTGTCCACTAGTGCGCTCGGCGAAACGCTCGTTCCAGCGCATACTGTACCTATGGAGTTAATGGCCACTACAGGAACAGTATTAACGGTAATCACTTCCGTATCTTGAAAAACACCGCATGAATTGGACATTTGCAATCGCAAGGTGTAAGTTCCAACTGATTGAAGATTGAATGACGGTTGAAGCGAGCTGCTCGATGTTCCTCCTGTAAATGAATACGATCCATTGTCGGGATCACAAGGCAAATCCACATAATCAACCAACCATGTATAGTTCAGCGCACAAGGTGTTCCGTTATTGGAAGTGTTCGTTGTGTTGACGGTGTATGGTACACAGCCCAAATTACCGCTCACCGTAAATTGTGGCGTTGGAGCTGTTTCTACACAAACTTGTTGAGATATCGTATTGGTACCACAGCTGTTTTGTGCTGTAAGTGTTACGGTGTAAGTTCCTGGCAAACTATAAGAGTGCGACTGCGTAGCGTTGGAAGTAACTACTGTATTGGGAGTTCCATCACCCCATGCCCATGTGAAGAGCGTAGTGCTTTGGCACTGGTTGTTAAAACCAAGTATCGATGTATTCAGAAAAGAGATCGCACTATTTACACAAGCCGGGTTAGGTGTAGCTGTAAACGCGGCTGTTGGTCCTGTGTAAACCCTCACTGGTGTAATTGTGGCAACCGACATGTCGCACAAATTATCCGCAATAATCGTAAAGGTGTAGGCCCCGCCAGTGGAAGAACAGGAAGATCCCGTGTAGGTATGACAAATAGTCGCCGGTGGCGGGTGATTCAAAATCTGCGTAGGAGAACCATCACCAAAATCCACTGTGTAAGTCGTAGAACTGTGGTTGGCTTGGTAGTTATTCAGAGGAAAACAAATTTCCAAAGGACCACAACCAGTGGTACCACCAGGGTTAGCTGCTCCAATGGATGGATTGGTGATGTTCGATACAAAAATAGTTTGCGAATCAGAACATCCATTACTTCCTGTTACGGTATAAACCAAGTCAAAAACTTCGTTTTGGGTATAGGTATGTGCAACACCGGTGGGTGCTGTTGTGCCTGTCCAGTTTGGTGTACCATCACCCCAGTTAATAACGTAGCTCGCATTGGTGGCAGGCGTTGAAGCATCAAAAACCGTTAACGGAAAATTGGGATCTCCACTGCATTGAGCGAACGATGTTACCGGATCGATTAACGAAGCATCAGGAATTTGCTTTACCGTAACTTGAAGGGTTTGTGTATCCGTGCACTGATTATTCCCGTTGGTAACAGTAAGTGTTACTGTGTAAGTTTGAGTACCAGAACCAAAGGAAGTGAACGTATGTGAAGGGTTTTGAGCCGTTGAAGTGTTGTTCGATCCGCTTGATGGATCACCGAAGTTCCAAGAGTATTGACAGTTATTGCAACCTGTGGTGGTATTCGTAAAGTTGACTGGCAAATTACCACATTGGTTTTGAGGAGCGGCTGTAAAGTTGGCGTTTGGTGCTGGTAAAACGGTAACCGTAATTTGATCGTCTTCACCACCGCATCCTCCACCGCTCAATTCTACCTGATAAGTTGTGGTTTGATTGGGCGACACCACAGGGTTGGCAACATCCGCTGCGCCATTATTCCAATCGTAGGTGACATTCCCGGGATTATTAGGGTTCACTGCGGTGGGATTACCTCCCAAGGTAACGGACTCACCTTGACAGATCGTAACGTTTTGACCAGCATCGGCTTGACACTGGGCAAAAGTTTGTGTGCTCAGTCCAATCACTGAGAACAGAAATATGACAACTAATTTGAACCTCATTGAGTGTTAGTACGGCCGGCAAAAATACACTGATTTTTGCTGTAACCGTCTTTTCTGGTTATGATTAAGCTATTATTGGACTTCAAAGACCTACCAAGAGTTGCTTTTACCGCATAAATTCTCATCTTTGTTTTATGAAAAATGTTTATTTTTTATTCATCGCATTGATAATCAGCTCATGTGGATGGAATGAACAAATGAAAAATTTGGATGCCGCGCATGCCAAGGCCGATGACATTATTGCACTTTGGGGAACCGACAGCGTTCTCGCCCTTTTTCCAGAATCAACCTTTCCCAAATCCACGATTATTCCACTCAATGACACGTTCAAGTCGCATTGTGATTGGAAATCAAAAAGAGGGAAATGGATCGACTATTACACGGTGAATGACAATGGCGATAAAAGCATCTTTTACATTTATGAATATTTCCTGAATTGTGACAGCCTCCGATTTATCATCGGATTTGACACAAATGGTTCAGAGCCAACTATTAAGTCCTTTAATATTCAACCACTCGAAGAAGAATGTTCCATGCTTGTAGATCCAATGAAGAGTATTTTAAAGGATAAAGACTGGAATAAAAAGTAGCCTTAATTGTTGGAAACCTACCGTTACGATCCGATCAAAACATTCAACTTTCTGATTTTCATCAACTGCTCACCCATCATCTCATTTCAAAATAGACTGTTTTTCAACTCAATTATATGGACCGCCATTCATCAAAGCCATATGCTCATCCTCTTGCCCAGTGGTTTCAACTGAACACGGCGACTGGTCGTTTCGTTGTCATTAGCTTCATTGTTTGTATTGCTTACTATGTGCTACTCACCATCAATGGTCGCAATCAGATGTCCGATTTCCGTGTTTATTATGATGCGGCGCACGCTTTTCTCAATCATACTCAACTTTACGGAAAATCCTTTGGGCTTAGCAGTGGATATTATAAATATTCACCCTTTGCGTTGATCCCATTTTTCCCATTGGCACTGCTGCCCTTTGCTGTGGCATCCAAACTTTTTTACCTACTCATCACCGTTGCCATCATTTGGTTTGCACTGAAAATGCAACGCACATTGGCTCACGACATGTATGGAAAAACGGGGTGGATACTAACTGTAACGGTACTTTTTTTGGCCGATCACCTAGAACGCGAATTGAGTCTTGGAAATATCAACCTCTTTCTTCTCATCTGCATCTACTGGATTTATTACTTTTTACTCCATTCAAAGGAGAAACCCGCGGGGATCTTGTATGGGCTGCTCCTTCTATTCAAACCGCACTTTTTAATCCTCCTGCCCTATTTTGTTTGGAAGAAAAAATGGATGACGATGGCCTGTTCCATCCTCGTTCTTTTCATGGGTTTGTTTATACCAGCTCTCTTCGAAGGTTGGGCTGCCAATTGGAAACACATTGGCGAATGGATACACGCCATGCAGGCGCACAGTATTCGCTTACAACAAAGCCCCAATACCATTTACGGTATTTTTAATGGATTAATCCTACAGCAAAAAGGAAAGTTCATCAGTGTAGTGATTTTACTTTCTATCGTAGCGATATCCTTCTTCATTTGGATGCTGAAAAACAATCGCCTTCAGCAGAACAATGAAATTCGTTACCTCGAATTCTTCTTCTTGGTGGCCATCATCCCCAATCTAGTGCACACCGACACCGAACATTTCATGTGGACATGGCCATTGATTGCCTTTATTCTGCATCATTTGTTTTATTCAACCGTGCCTCAAAAGTGGATTTGGATAAGTGTGTTGGCGCTGGCCTTTTTACCCTACTGTCTCAATACTCCTGATCTGATAGGTAAAAAAGGAACACACTTCGTTGATTATGGAGGCGGCATGGGAATCGCCAATATCTTATTGATTGGAACAGCTTTGGTTATAGGACGACTAAAGCGATAAAACAAAAAAGGTTGTCTTGGCCAAGCCGAGACAACCTTTAACTTTTGTAGCGGGAGGGGGGCACGATCCCCCGACCTTATGATTATGAATCATACGCTCTAACCAGCTGAGCTACCCCGCCGTGGGTGCTGAAAAGCGGCCGCAAATATAGTTACAATTTCATTTTTCGCAAGTTTATTTCAACGTTTTCTGCACACTACTATAAATCAGTTTTTTACGCCACACGGCACTCTCCCAAGGCATTCTGTTCCGTCGATTGAGGAATGTGAAGTAGTTTTCTTTGAAAAACATACATTTTCACCTATTCTTGCAAGAAAGACAAGAGCCTAACAAATTAATTGTACGATGGACAAAAAAAGAATTGATCTCGAATACATGATTCATGCATCGGATCATATCCTATATAACTGCATTAGCAACCCCAGTGGTTTAGAAGAATGGTTTGCAGACGAAGTGAACATTCGTGGAGACATTTTTACCTTCATTTGGGAAGGTGAAGAGCGTAAAGCAGAATTGGTAAGCACCAAAAAAGATCAGTTTGTAAAATTTCATTGGTTAGAAGATGGCAAGGAAAAAACCTTTTTCGAAATGCGCATCAAAATCGATGAAATGACTGGTGAAGTAGCCCTGTTGGTTACCGACTTCTGCGATGACGGCGACGAAGATGATGCACGCATGCTTTGGGATAGCTCTATAGAGAACTTAAAACGCGTAGTGGGAGGATAATTACCACTTAGTATATAATTCGCGCGTTAACTGCTTATAAGCCTCGGAATACAATCCGGGGCTTTTTTCTATCAGTAAAGATTCCATCACCGTTTCTGTTTTTTCTCCAAAACAAAACTCTACCATTACCCGTGAAGCCTCTTTTGTGGCGAGCGTATAGACGTGACAAATACGCGCAAGAAAGAGATGATTTTTTTCCGCTTGCTCCACCCATCGGTTGAGTTGGTCTTTGGGAAAAATTAAAGCCAAACGGCCATTCGGATTCAACATTCGTTTGGCGTGGTAAACAAATAACTCAGCAGGAAGACTATCGTCGTGCCTTGCAGCATTTCGGCTAGGATCGTTGCTTTTCAGTGATTGTGAAAAATAGGGCGGATTAGAAATGATGAGATCAAATTTTTGCGAGCTAGAAACCTTCAAGAAATTTCCAAAATGCATGCGCATGCGATCTTTCCAAGGTGATTGATCGAAGTTGTATTGTGCATCTTCAGCACTCCCCTCATCAATTTCTACCGCTTCAACAAAGGCACTGGTATTTCGCTGGGCACAGATGAGAGCAATAACTCCTGTACCCGCACCTACATCCAAAATATGTTGTGCATTATCTACCCTCACCCAAGCACCTAACAGCACACCATCGGTGCCTACTTTCATGGCACTGTTGGTTTGCACAACTTCAAATTGCTTGAAGCGAAAAGGCTTGTCGTGACTGGTTGACATAGGCAATTACTTTGTCTCGTTCCAGGTTTTATAGTTGCCCTCTTGCGGTTTGCGATCCTCGGGGATTTCTCGCAGGGGCTCGCATGGTCGCAAAGTGGCATAACAATCAGCAGGAAGTTGCTGGTAGAGCTTGGTTCCTTCTTTTTTCCAAGCCAACATTTCATCCGAAACCGTTTTCACCACTTTACCCGGATTCCCCACTACAATGCTTCTTTCCGGAATAATAGAATCAGCCGCCACAAAGGTGAGCGCACCAATGATACATCCATCGCCTACCGTCACTCGATCCATTACAACAGCATTCATTCCCACCAAGCAGTCGCGACCGATGGTGCCACCATGTATGATAGCACCATGACCGATGTGTGCATTTTCTTTCAAAAGAGTAGTTACACCAGGGAACATGTGAATGGTGCAATTTTCTTGAACATTACAACCGTCTTCAATCACTATTTGTCCCCAATCACCGCGAATAGCTGCTCCAGGTCCCACATAAACGTGTTTACCGATAATTACATTACCCGTAACCGTAGCATTGGGATGGATAAAAGCCGATTCATGGATCACCGGTTTATAGCCATTAAATTCAAAGATATTTGCCATAATTAAACTCTTTCGAGTACTACTGCATAGCCTTGTCCTACACCAATACACATGGTGCAAAGGGCATATTTTTTACCTGATTGAAACAGTTCGTGAGCCGCACTATTGATAATGCGTGCGCCACTCATACCCAGTGGATGCCCCAGAGCAATAGCTCCTCCGTTGATATTTAATCGTGGATCATTATCACTCATTCCTAATGCACGTGTGCAAGCAAGTACCTGCGCTGCAAAGGCTTCGTTCAATTCAATAATATCCATTTGATCCAATGTAAGACCTGCTCGCTTTAAAGCCATTTTGGAAGCTTCTACTGGACCTATTCCCATAATTCGAGGCTCTACTCCCACTACACCCGATGATACAATGCGAGCTTTTGGTGTAAGTCCATGCGTTTTCAATCCATTTTCAGAAGCAATCAATACCGCTGCTGCACCATCATTTAATCCGGAAGCATTACCTGCGGTAACCGAACCACCCTTGCGAAAGGAAGCTTTTAACGTGGCTAATTTTTCCAAGGTTGAATCTCCCTTGATGAATTCATCTTTTGCAAAAGCGATCGGATCACCTTTTTTCTGAGGAATGAAAATAGGAACAATTTCCTGCGCTAAGCGGCCGCTATCGCGAGCAGCAGCCGCTTTTTGTTGAGAATGAAAAGCGAAAACATCCTGATCTTCCCGACTAATATTGTACATCTCAGCCAAGTTTTCGGCGGTTTCGCCCATGGCATCCGTGCCGTATAGCTCTTGCATTTTTGGATTAATGAACCTCCAACCGAAGCTAGAATCAAACATTTGAGCATCGCGTCCGAAAGGTGTACTTGTTTTTGATATTACCCAAGGTCCTCTAGTCATGTGCTCTACTCCAGAAGCGACAATCAAATCACCTTCGCCGGCATGTAATGTGCGCGCTGCCAAAGCTACCGCGCTCATTCCCGAAGCACACAAACGATTCACTGTTTCGCCAGGTATAGATAGTGGCATACCCGCTAGAAGCAGCGCCATACGCGCCACATTGCGATTGTCTTCGCCGGCTTGGTTAGCACAACCCATAATGACATCGGATATGGCCGACTGATCGAGTTGAGGAAATTTAGCCATGAGGGCTTTCAACACTTGAGCAGCTAAATCATCTGCTCTCACAGGCGCAAGTGTACCACCGAAATTACCAATGGCGCTTCTTACACCATCCACCACAAATGCATTCATAATCCTTATTTATGAAAGCAAATATGATAAGATTCCTCAGCCATTCAACGTAACTCGTGCATAAATTGAAAACTGTTCTACCTCGTTACCCATTAAATTTGCCGCATGACAACAGCCAGCAATCGCCCACTTATCCTCGTTATTAATGATGACGGCATTTTCGCCAAAGGAATTCACAGCCTTATAGAAGCCGTTTTACCCTTAGGCGATGTGGTGGTAGTGGCTCCTGACAAACCCCAAAGCGGCATGGGCCATGCCGTAACGATCAACGGTATTTTGCGCATCAATGAAGTAAAACTACCTTACCCTGTAAAAGCCTATGCCTGCTCAGGAACGCCAGTTGATTGCGTGAAACTGGCTATTTTCAAAGTACTCGATCGTAAACCCGACTTACTCGTGAGTGGTATTAACCATGGTTCCAATTCAAGCATCAACGTGATCTATTCTGGAACCATGTCGGCAGCGGTAGAAGGAGCTGTAGAAGGCATTCCCTCCATCGGATTTTCGTTATTGGATCATAGCGCCGACGCTGATTTTGATGCGGCTAAAAAGGTGGCTTTTCAAATTGCTTCACAAATGCTCAACGATGCGCATTTACCCGAAAGCATTTGCTTGAATGTGAACATCCCCAAAGGACGACCGGAAGAAATCAAAGGCATTAAAATTTGCCGACAAGCCAAAGCCGTATGGGAAGATAACTTTGAAGATCGAAAAGATCCATCGGGCAAGCCCTATTACTGGATGACCGGAGAATTTATCAATCATGATAAAGGAGAGGATACAGACGAATATGCGCTTCACCACAATTTTGTGTCGGTGGTTCCCGTTCAGTACGACCTAACCGCATACCACCAAGTTTCACACCTTCACCAATGGTCTTTATGAGTAAAGAGAAATTTGACAAGTTTTACATCGGATTCATCCTTGGATTAATTGGCGCCGTGCTCGGTTTTTGCACCTTCGGATATTTCTGGTGCCTTTCAGAAAACGTTGATTTTGCTTACTTCTACAACGATGTGTTTATTGGCACAAGCTATTTTCAAGATAAGATAGTTACGGTGTCCATTCTATTTGATGTCATTCTTTTTTACCTCTTTATGCGCGTGAATTGGTTGAATCTGAGTAAAGGTATTTTAGGCGTAGTAGTGCTCAGTGTCCCTGTCGCCGTTTGGCTTTATTAAAGCAACAGCCGTTAATTTCTTTTATCTTCGCCCGCTATGAAATTGTACATCATCGCTGGTGAAGCCTCTGGAGATTTGCATGGATCAAACTTGATCAAAGCGATCAAGCAACTTGATCCGCATACCGATATCCGTTGTTGGGGCGGCGAACTGATGCAAGACGCTGGAGGGAAATTGGTAAAACACTACAAAGAACTCGCCTTCATGGGTTTTGTAGAAGTGTTATTTAACCTGCGTACTATTCTTCGCAACATGGCCTTTTGCAAAAAAGACATCGAAGAATATCAACCTGACGCATTGGTATTGATCGACTACCCCGGTTTTAATCTTCGTATTGCCGAATGGGCGCATGCACGCGGTATTCGCGTTCATTATTACATCTCTCCACAGATCTGGGCATGGAAACAAGGACGAATCAAACAAATCATGCGCGATATCGATCAAATGAGCGTAGTGTTACCATTTGAGAAACCGTTTTATGATCAGTTCAACTATCCCGTTGATTTTGTAGGACATCCCCTACTCGATGCTATTGAAGGACGCAAGAATCGCGACCGCAGTCTTTTTTTAAACGAAAACAATCTGCCCGACAAACCCGTTGTTGCTCTCCTTCCTGGCAGTCGTAAACAAGAGATAAAAACTAAATTACCGCTGATGCTTTCAGTGGTCAAAAAATTCCCTAACTACCAATTCGTGATCGCTGGTGCGCCATCGCAGCCCATTGAATTTTATCGAGAAGTTATGCAGGGAGAACACCAAGATATTCCTATTCTTTTCGGTAAAACATACGATATTTTACAACACGCCCGTGCTGGATTAGTCACGAGCGGCACAGCCACATTAGAAGCAGGACTTTTCCAAATGCCTCAAGTGGTTTGTTACATCGCCAATCCCATTTCTTATCGCATTGCCAAACGATTGGTTAAAATCAAGTTTATTTCTTTAGTCAATCTCATACTCGATCGTGAAGCGGTAACCGAACTCATTCAAAACGATATGAATTCCGATCGATTAGAGTTTGAATTGGACGCATTACTGCACGATGAAAATCGCATTCAACGGATGAAAGCAGACTATGCCGAGCTTCACGCGCTGTTGGGTGGACCTGGGGCTTCTATGGCTACTGCCAAGCTTGTGTTGAAAAGTAACTAAAGCGATTGGCCAGCGTACGAAAGGACGATCTACTTTCGTTACGGAAATCATGCATCGTATTCTTTTAGCCATATTGCTATTCTGCAATTCTATTGCATTTGCTGGAGATCCTATTTCGGTGGGCATTTTCAATGGCGCTAATTATACCCGCGTAACGGTAACCATACTAACCGGCCAGTACATCTTAAAAATTGATGGCGACGAGGTCACTACGATTTCTGCTGGCCAATCGGCAGATGTTTCGGTAGCCACCGGCAAACTCACCGCCATTGTTCAAGGCAAAGAATACAAAAGCTCTCAAAAGATTATTTTTCAATCCTCCGGTTATTGCGAGTTCAAAGTGCAAGCCGCTGGTCAAAAAGCGAATGGTCGCATCTACTCAGAAAACCTACATCTTTTCGCCACTGGCGGAAGACTTCAATTGGTGAATCGCATCGATGTCGAAAACTACGTGCCTGGAGTTATCGAAGCTGAGGGCGGTGGCGATCATGAAATAGAGTACTACAAAGTACAAGCAATCATTAGCCGCACCTATGCGCTCAACAATCTCCGAC
>JBDKGH010000029.1:0-67524 GCA_039798265.1 Bacteroidota bacterium
AAACAACCTGGAGTGGTGCTGGTATAATCAACCGAATTAATCGTGTAAGTGGAACCGCTGCATCCTGAAGAACTTCGTTCAGCTTGTGTTCCTGGCCAATAATCCAATGGTTCAATGTAGCGAACATTCTCAAGGTTATAAAGCGCTGTAAGCACCGATGCATCGGGCAATCGCAAAGTGAAAATGGGTAACACCGGGTCGTCTTCCACCAAAATATCTTCCCACTTCACTTCATTACCGGTCGACTTTTGAAGCTCATCTAGGATAAATTGTTGTAGAGCCTCTCGAACAGCTTTCCACGGTGCACTATTCAAGTTGATTTGATGCAACTCTGCCTCTATATTTTTAGAAGCCAATGTTCGGTATCCAATAGCTACCGTTTTATCACCATACTGTATGGCACTGCACTGCATTTTCCAGTCAGCCCACTCCCATCGAAAATCATGACGATCCTCGAGGGTACGCAAAACATAATTGTCCACAACTTCTTTTGAAAAGAGATCACCATCGGGAACGGCTACTGTAGTTGCTTTCTGCCTCAACACCTCTCCACTCTGCATCGCTTGTTCTTGAAATTGCTCCCGTTTACAAGACACCAATAGTGCTGTAAACATCATCAAATAGATGGCTTTTTTCATAGTTTAATTAAATTAAGGTGGAGCAATGTAGAAAAATTTTAAAAGCAACAAACCTTATTGTTATGCTCTTATTCACATACATAAAACTTGTATATGAAAGCTCTACCCCATAAAACCAAGGTATTTATCGATGCGTGAAAAGCGAATAAACTGCCGTATCCGTAAACTCTTCGCTCACCCGGTAGCTTTGCTTTAAAAGGCCCTCTAATTGATAATTGTTTTTCTCCAATGATCGCACAGAGCCTGTGTTTAGCGGACTTACCCTCGCTTCTATAGAATGCAAATGCATGTATTCAAAACCATATTGAGAAATACATTTCACCGCCTCCGTTGCGAAGCCTTTACCCCATTGGTCGTGCAAAAGAACATAGCCAATTTCAGCGCGATGATGCTCTGGATACAATCGAAAATAGCCGATGATACCAATTACTTGTTGAGTGGCCTTTTCTTCCATACACCACATCACCAAATCGGCTGAATTCGTCTTCGTTTTTGAATCGATAATAAACTGCGAAACCGCTTCATCGCTTTTTTCATATTCACTGCTTATAAAACGGCGCACTCGCGGATCATAACGCAGTTGGTAAACGGCATCATAATCGGTATCCTCTAACTGACGGTAGTAGATTCTTTCCGAATGTAAATAAGGAAAAGGGGAAAAAGAAAAGGTTAACATGTATCGAAGATACATATTAACCTCTTACTATTATTGTTAACTGGTTAAGCCGCTGTTACTGCGCTTTTCGCTTTTTGCTTTTCTGCATGAGCGACAGCTGCCTCACGCACCCACTGGCCTTCGTCATATGCTTTCTGACGAGCAGCAATGCGCTGTTTATTGCACGGACCATTTCCTTTGATGACCTCATTGAACTCTGTCCAATCAATTTCACCGAAATCGTAATGTCCTCGTGCTTCATTCCACTTCAAGTGCGGATCTGGTAACGTTAAACCCAAATACTCCGCTTGCGGAACAGACATATCTACAAATTTTTGACGCAATTCATCGTTGCTGTGGCGCTTGATTTTCCAAATCATGTTTTGACCACTGTGCGCTGACGAGGCATCGCTTGGCCCGAACATCATGAGGGATGGCCACCACCAACGGTTCAAAGCATCTTGAGCCATTTTCTTTTGTTCGGGAGTTCCTTTCGCCAAAGCAATCATGATTTCATATCCCTGACGCTGGTGAAATGATTCTTCTTTACAAATGCGAATCATCGCTCTGCTATACGGACCATAACTGGTGCGTTGCAGTGAAACTTGGTTCACGATTGCCGCACCATCCACTAACCAACCGATGGCTCCGATATCGGCCCATGATGTGGTAGGATAGTTGAAAATGCTAGAGTATTTTGCTTTACCGGAAAGCAATTCTTCTTCGAGTTGCTCACGATTAACGCCAAGGGTTTCTGCGGCGCTGTAGAGGTAAAGACCATGACCGCCTTCATCTTGCACTTTTGCCAACAAAATAGCTTTGCGGCGGAGAGATGGGGCGCGGGTAATCCAATTACCTTCTGGCAACATACCCACAATTTCGCTGTGAGCGTGTTGCGCAATTTGACGAACTAAGGTCTTTCTGTATCCTTCAGGCATCCAGTCTTTCGCTTCGATTTTATTCTCTGCGTCAACGTAGGCTTGAAATTTATCCAATAGTGCTTGACTATCCATTACTCGTTTTTTTCAGATAACAAGTATAGGGCAAATAGTGTTCAACGAAATGAAAAATGATTGAAATCAATCGCAACACCCCCCGTTTTTAAGCCGAAAAATGCCCAAAGCCATCATATTGAGAAGAATCATTGCCAAACTCAGCCTGTTCAGCCTATTTTTGCCCGACTTCTTACCCACTTATGCGACCAAAATTCCATCCACTCACGGTGAGTGATATCCGACGTGAAACTGCTGACTGTGTGTCAGTGGCCTTTCATATTCCAACCGAATTAAAAGAATCATACCAGTTTGTTCCCGGTCAATACCTCACCCTTCGCACCACGATTGGCGGCGAAGACATTCGTCGTTCTTACTCTATTAGCAGTGGTATTAATGACGGCGAATGCCGCGTAGCCATTAAAAAAGTTGAAGATGGGGTATTCTCCACTTGGGCCAATGAAGTGCTGCAAGTGGGCGAGGAATTGCAAGTGATGATGCCGATGGGCAATTTCACCACCGCCATTTCTGCTGATAATAAAAAACACTATTTGCTTTTTGCCGCAGGCAGTGGTATTACGCCGGTGATTTCCATTGCCAAGTCCGTGCTAGAAACGGAAAAAAACAGCGAAGTTTCATTGATTTACGGAAACCGTTGGTTTAGCAGCATCATCTTCCGCGATCAGCTAGAAGACATGAAAGACAAGTACCTCGGTCGCTTCCGCGTATTCCACGTGCTCAGTGCTGAACCTAATGATATCGAACTTTTCCACGGCCGTATCGACTCGGTTAAAATTGATGGATTCTGCAAAGCTTTTATCAATGCAGAGTCCATCGACGAAGTATTCGTTTGTGGTCCAGAACCCATGATCAGAAGCGTGCGCGAAACGATGGCACAATTGGGCGTAAAAGAAGAGAACATTCACTTCGAACTTTTTGCTTCACCTGGCCAAAGCGCTCAAAAATCTTCATCGAAATCGGAAGAGAAAAAACCTACCGGTAAAGTATCACAGATCTCTGTGATTTACGATGGTCAGCAAGTCGATTTTGCGATGCCTATTGACGGCACTCCTATTCTCGATGCCGCCCAGCGTCATGGCCTCGACATTCCCTTCTCTTGCAAGGGCGGTATGTGTTGCACTTGCCGTGCGCACGTTTCCGAAGGAAAAACTGAAATGAAAGTGAACTACGCACTCGAGCCAGGTGAAGTGGAAGCTGGCTTTGTACTCACTTGCCAAGCGCATCCCATAAGCGAACGCGTGGTGGTTGACTTTGATAAACAATAATCTAGTCTATTCATAAAAAAAGTCCCGATCTAAAAATCGGGACTTTTTTCTTTAAGCATATTGATCAATCAAGTGAATCAGCTCATCCGCCATTTTTACACCGCTGGATTTCCATTTCACCTCACCTGATTTAAAGATCATTAAGGTTGGCACGCCGCGCACTTGATACTTGGCTGCCAATGCCTGGTTTTTATCCACATCAATTTTAATAATTCGGGCCTTTTCACCTACCGATTTTGCCACATCGTCAAGTATCGGGGCTTGGTATTGACAAGGGCCGCACCAAGTGGCAAAAAAGTCAATCAGTACAGGCTTTTCACCTTCAATAATATCTTGAAACGAACCTTTCATTTTCTTTTATTTTACAACAGGCTTTTTTGCTTCTCTCCACTCTTCAATGCCACCTACCAGTTGAATCACATTTTTGAATCCATTGGCTTTCATCCAGGCTTTTGCTTCCTCACTTCTTCCACCCGCGTAGCAATAAATAGCTACGGGTTTTGATTTATCCAGTTTTTGAATGGCCGCTTTGAAGTTATCATCGTTCCAATCTATGTTCACCGCGCCAGCAATATGACCTCCTTGGTACTCGCGCGGAGTTCGCACGTCCACTACTTGAACACCCTTAACTTTTATGGCTTGCTCAAATGCAGCCGCATCCACATCGGCATTGGTGGCTGGAAGTTTCTGCGCACTCGACCACAAAGCGGCCAAGGCTAAAACCAGTGTGAAAATGTTTTTCATTGTTTTATTATTTCTTTAATCCGTTCAATGTTTGCCATGCACCAGCGTTATGCACATTGGTAAATCCCATCGCTTTTAATTTGCCCGCCGCAGACGCACTGCGCATACCGCTTCTACAGCATACAATTATAGTATCCGTTTTCTTGTAGGCGGTAACTTTTCGTTCTATTTGATCTAAGGGAATGTTCACACATCCTTTCGCATGCCCAGCATCAAATTCACCTTTGCTACGCACATCAATCATTTTAGCACCGCTATCCACCAAGGCCGCCCAATCAGTTGAGTTACCTCCGAATATTTTTTTCAGTAATCCCAACATTTTATTTCGATTTGTAGTAATTCACGTCTAACCAAGAACCTCCATTATGCACATTGGTAAACCCTTCATTTTTTAAAAAATGAGTAGCATGACCGCTGCGATTGCCCGAGGCACAACACAATACGATATCACCACCTATCGCGCGCAATTCATCTACGCGTTGTGAAATTTCCATCAAGGGAATATTCTTCGAACCTGCCACATGGCCGCCCACAAATTCTTCAGGAGTCCTTACATCTATAATCACCGTGCTAGGTGATTGAATCAATTCTTTCATGTTCATGCATATTTTTTTACAGAACAAAATTGAAACATCCCTTCATGGCTTGCTGTAACATCCGTCACACAGCGGTGTTAATTTTTTTGCAAGAGTTCAATTTTATTTCTACCCAAGCGGATAACACCTTTCCTTTCCAATTGTTTGAGCAATCGAGAGATGACCTCACGAGAAGAATTGAGTTCTTGTGCCAACTCTTGATGAGTGGTTTGAATCCGCTCTTTACCCGACTGCTTAAATTTCTCTTTTAAAGCCGCCCAAAGTCGGTCATCGAGTTTTTGGAAGGCAATGCCATCAATGGTGCGAAGCAGCTCATCGTAGCGGCGCTGATAACTCAGCATAATGAACCCCTTAAACGATTTAAATCGCGTGGTCCAATCATCCATGAACTGAACAGGTACCGCCAAAAATTGGGTTTCCTCATCAGCCACAGCGCGTATGGTGCTTTTCGAATCACCCATGCAACAAATCAAAGACATAGCGCAGGTTTCCCCGGCGTGGATGTAATACAGTAACAGCTCATTTCCTTCTTGGTCCTCTCGGAGAATTTTCAAGCTGCCTTTGAGCACCAGTGGCATGAATTTAATGTAGCTTCCGATATCCATCAGTAACTCACCGGCCTTTATCTCCATGAGGTGACCGTTTTCTAAAATAGCAGCACGAGCCTCTGGCTCATATATATCAGGGAACAAGCTACGAATGAGGGCCTCATTAATTTCCATGCGCAAACGTGGTTTCGTGGACAAGAATAAGGATTTTTCGCCGAAGGCGGATGAACAGAATGATGGAAATCAGCGTCTGTTTCTAGCTTCTTGCGCTATATTCGTAGCCCAAACTATTGATTACTGATATGAGCAAAGCAGATTGGCCTCTATGGGAAATCTTCATCCGCAGTAAAAGCGGTCTTTCCCACAAACATGTGGGCAGCCTTCACGCGGCCGATGCCAAAATGGCTATTGAAAACGCACGTGATGTATATACTCGCCGAATGGAAGGCGTGAGTATTTGGGCCGTTCCTAGCTCAGCGATCACCGCTTCATCTCCTGACGAAAAAGATATTCTCTTTGATCCAGCGAACGATAAGGTGTACCGTCACCCAACTTTCTACGACATTCCTTCGGAAATAGGCCACATGTAATAACGCTATGAGCAACCAAGACACCTTATCCTACACGCTTCATTTAGCGGATACGACTTTAATATTAGGTCAACGTTTATCTGAATGGTGCGGCCACGGCCCAGCATTAGAAGAGGATATTGCATTGACCAATACGGCCCTCGATTATTTAGGACAAGCCACTAACTTGTACAAATATGCTGCTCAGCTCGAAGGAAAAGGCCAAGATGAAGATCAACTCGCCTTTTTGCGCGATGCTTGGGACTACAAAAATCACTTGATCACCGAATTACCCAATGGTGATTATGCCTACACCATAGCTCGTCAATTTTTCTTTTCAGCTTGGTACGGTTATACCCTTCAGCAACTCATGCAGTGCCCTGATGAATACATGAGAGCATTTGCAGAAAAAAGCATCAAGGAGGTGCGCTACCATCTTCAGCACAGTGCTGACTGGATGAAACGCTTGGGCGATGGTACTGAAGAAAGCCATGCGCGATTGCAGAAAGCCGTCAACGAAATTTGGACCTACACCGGAGAACTGTTCATGCCAGCTTCCTATGAATCTGCCTTGAACTGGATCAATCAAGACGAACTCAAAAACAATTGGGACGCCTTGGTTACTGCTACCTTGAAAGAAAGTAACATAACGCTTCCAGCTGATCAATGGATGCAGCGCGGTGGCAAAGAAGGAAAGCACTCCGAACACCTTGGATTTATTCTGGCAGAAATGCAGTTTTTGCCCCGTGCATATCCGAATGCCAAATGGTAATTTGAACCAATTGTTCTGTTAGCAGTTATAAGCCCGTGCATACCATCGAAAACATAACGAGCTTACTCGAAGAAGTAACAGACCCCGAAATCCCTGTTTTGAACGTAGTAGAAATGGGAATTGTGCGTGGTGTTGCTTTTGAACACAACAAACTGATCGTTACCATCACCCCTACCTACAGCGGTTGTCCTGCCATGCAAACAATCGAAGAGGATATTCGAGAGGTATTAATCGAAAAAGGGATCACCGACTTTCAAATTAACACCGTACTATCACCCGCTTGGACCACCGACTGGATGACCGACCATGCTCGAGAGAAACTGCGTGAGATAGGCATAGCTCCTCCCCAAAAAGGCAGCGCCGACAAAGGCCTACTCATGGGTCGCATTAGAGACGTGAAATGTCCGCATTGCGGAAGCCATGAAACGAGCATGATCTCGCAATTTGGCAGCACAGCCTGCAAATCGCTCTACCGATGCGAATCTTGCCGTGAACCATTTGATTACTTTAAATGCATCTAAAGGGACATTTTGAGGCTTTTGTTTGGTATTTCACCATAGAATAATATCTTTGTTTCAATCCAAAAGCCAAAACTCCATATTTAAGATGAAAAAATCTGTTGTCTTCTTTGCCGCTCTTGCACTCATTGCTTCGTTGAGCTCTTGCAAAAAAAGCTTCACTTGCACTTGTATTTACGGCACTTACTCAGAATTCTTTGATGTAACTACCTACGATCAAGAAGTGTATAAAAAAGAAATGTCGGGCAAAGACGCCCTCGAATGGTGCGATGGACTCGAACTATCCAAAGATTCAACTACCGTTTCTTGCGACTTGCAAAAAAACTAATCATACTCAATCATAGGCTCTTCGGAGCCTTTTTTTTTTAGCCACATGAAAAAAATAACCCTCATCGGCGCATTATGCATCGCTGCTTGCTCATTTACATCCTGTAAAAAATCGTGGACTTGCAACTGCGTGAACAATTCTGATTCGGAGTTCACCATGTCCACTAGCTTTGAAGCAACAAAAAAGAATGCGGAAGATCAGTGCGATGCCTTTCAAGAAATTGACTACACCTGCACCTTAAAAAGTAACTGAAATACTTTTTATTTAAAAAATTCCTTTTATATTCGTCTTGCTTAACCTTAAGCGAACTAATTAAACTTATTTAAACCAAAACACAATGAAAAAGTCTTTCCTATTTGTTGCAGCTCTTGCTTTTGTAGCTTCTATGAGTTCTTGTAAAAAAGAGTACACTTGTACTTGTACTTACGATGATGGTTTCGGCAGCACCGCTGAAATTACTTACACTTTCGAAGCTAAGAAAAACGATGCAGAAACTGTATGTACTGATTACCAAGTTACAGGTTACACTTGTACTTTGAAATAATTAACTGTTTTAGTTAATTCAGATACTAAGCCGCCGTCCTTTTGGTCGGCGGCTTCTTTTTTTTACTATGAATAAAATTATATCTATCGTTCTCAGCACACTTTTAGGACTCCTGTTCATCGCATCAGGCGCCCTCAAAATGATGCCTCTCGAGTTTCTCGAAAACGAACTTTTATACCGAAATCTAGGCACCGAAATCAGTGTGCTTTTTGAAGCCCGTGCGATTATTGCCTCCGAATTCATCTTGGGCGCTTTGCTCATTTTTCGCCTGTTTCTTCCCACCACTGCTCGCCTCGCCTTTTACTCGCTCATCATCTACACCGTTTATTTAACCATAGTCATTGCTCTCTATGGCAACAAAGGCAACTGCGGTTGTTTCGGAAATCAAATAGATATTACTCCGCTTGAAGGCATCTTGAAAAACATACTGATGGGCGCTATGGCTTTTTGGCTATTCAAAAAATCGCCAGCTCCGGTTTATCGCCCGTGGAAAAAATGGACTACAATAGGTATGATTGCAGTGGGAACACTCTTGCCTTTTGTTTTATACCCCATAGACCTCCCCCAACCCATTACGTATTTAGACCCCACCAAAGCACAGCCTTCTTTCGATGTTTTTTACACCACTCCTGGCGTAACACCACCTGCTTTCGACTTTAGAAAAGAAAAGTGCATCATCATCTTTGCAAGCCTTACGTGCAGTAATTGTAAAATGATTGTTTCGCGAGCTGAAATCATCAAAAAAAATCACCCCAATTGGCCTATCTACCTCATCGTGAATGGAGATAAAAACCTAGATCTTCCCTCATTTTTGGAAGAAACAAAATTGGAACACATTCCCTATTCCTTTTTTAATAAAGGTGATGAATTGATCAAAGTAACAGGACCTCAATTGCCCTTGATGCTCCTCATGGAAAACGGCAAGGCCATTTCCAAACTGAACTATTACAACTTAAACGAAGAGGAGCTTTCGCCCCTCTTTCCTTAATCGTAATATCCTAAAATAGACAAGACTTCTTTTGGCTTCTGCTCGTGAGCAAACTCCTTGTACTTTAGTTTACCCTTCGCATCGCGATCGATCAAAATATGCCGTGGCGATGGCACAAGACAATGGTGAATGCCCCCGAAACCTCCTAAAGTTTCTTGATAAGCACCCGTATTGAAAAACCCTATGTATTGGTCTTGATCGGGATAATATTTCGGTAAATAGATGGCATTGGTATGCTGCTCCGAATTATAATAATCATCACTGTCGCACGTCAATCCACCTAGGAATACACGCTCGTAGTTTTCTCCCCAGTTGTTGACTGGCAATAAGATGAACCGCTTGTTGATGGCCCATGTATCGGGTAGTGTAGTCATGAATGAAGAGTCAATCATGTTCCACTTTTCGCGATCGTTTTGTTCTTTTTGATGGAGAATTTTATAGAGTGCCCCACCACTTTCACCTACCGTAAACGAACCAAATTCTGTGTAGATATTAGGCACTGGAACACCTGCCTCGTCGCAAGCTGATTTTACCTGACGTAAAATTTCGGTAACCATGTACTGGTAATCGAAATTGAATACCAACGAATTTTTAATAGGGAAACCTCCACCGATATTCAAACTATCTAGCGTTGGGCATAACTCGCGCAACTCGCAATATACCTTCAAACACTTCACCAATTCATTCCAGTAGTAGGCGGTATCCTTGATACCCGAATTGATGAAGAAGTGAAGCATTTTCAAACGAAGATTCGGATCTTCATGAATCACCTTTTTGTAAAAACGAGTGATGTTTTTATAGCCAATACCCAATCGCGAGGTATAAAACTCAAACTTCGGTTCTTCTTCGCTCGCAATACGCAATCCGATATTCAAAGGCTCATCTACGCGCTCTTTGAATACATTCAACTCGTATGCATTATCGATCACCGGAACAATATTTTCAAAGCCATCGGCTTTTAAGTCCAAAATTCGTTGAACATATTCTTCCTTCTTAAACCCATTACAAATCACACGCTGCGACTTATCGATTTTTTTCAATGTCACCAAACGGCGAATGAGATCAATATCGTAGGCAGAAGATGTTTCGAGGTGAATGTTATTTTTCAGCGCTTCTTCCAACACATAGCGGAAGTGCGAGCTTTTTGTGCAATAGCAGTAATGATATTCGCCTTCATACCCCACTTCTTCGCGCGCTATTTCAAACCATTTCTTTGCGCGTTGAATGTTCTGTGAAATTTTGGGGAGATACGTGAACTTTAGTGGCGTTCCGTATTTACGGATCAAATCCATCAAAGGGATTTCGTGAAAAAGCAACTCTTCATTTTCCAAGCGGAATTCCTCTTGGGGCCAGTCAAAGGTTTGCTCAATAAGGTCGATGTATTTTGTTTTCATGAAAAAAAATGCGGTTGAAGAATGTTGATGTGGTCGGTGGCTGGAAACAACCCTCGATTCAGATTCTTCTCGGATATACCGCCTGTGTTTCCACTACAACAGAAGTGAAACTACACGTTACTCGCATCCCTTTCAGGGGCTGAACGAGTGAGTTGGTCATTTGTCTCATTAACACTAAAAAAGTCATCGGCTTTGCGCGCTGAATAAGAATGCAATTTTACTTCAGGATTTGCTTTTTTGCCCCATTTTTTTTCGGTTTTTTCACAGCCACTTTTTCCGCTGAAAATAGACCAGCATTCCGATGGTTACCAATCCCATAAACCCTAGAACGTAGTAATAGCCATAGGTCCATTTTAACTCGGGCATATACTCGAAATTCATTCCATAAACCCCCACCACAAAGGTGAGCGGAACGAAGATGGTAGTAATAATGGTCAAAACGCGCATCACATTGTTCGTGCGCACACTCAAACTCGCATGATGCAAGTCGAGCAAGTTCACAATCATTTCGCGATACATCGCTAAGTTCTCCGACTCGTAAATGATATGGTCGTACAAATCGCGGTAATACTTCCCGATGTTGTCATCCAACTCTTTTTGAATCAAATTGATAGCCTCCTTGAGTGGATCTATGCTCCGTTTGAAGTCCAGCAGTTCTTTTCGAAGGGATAGAATCTGAATAAGGGTAGTTTCATTGCTTTTCCGAAGCACCAACCGTTCTAGCTTTACCAGCTGCTCTCCATAATTTTCCGATACCGCTATGTAGTTGTCAATAATCACATCGAGCAACAAATAAGAGAGGTAATAGCCATCCTTTGACCGCACACGACCTTTGGCCGTGCGAATGCGCTCGCGAATACCATCGAAGCTATCGCCTGGTCGCTCTTGAAACGAAACCACAAAGCCCTGTCCCACGATGAGACTAAACTGCTCTACATTCAGTGCTTTTGTCTTTTTATCAAAGTCTAACATCTTCAGAGTAAGAAAGTGATAGCTATCAAAAAACTCGACCTTAGGCCTACTCTCTGAATTCATGATGTCTTCTAGCACCAGTATATGCACACCCAACATATCCCCTATTCCCGATACTACTTGCTGATCGTGTATGCCATCCACATCAATCCATACCACTTTGCCTTCTTCCATTACATCTCGGCATTGCTCCCATGAGGTGAGCTGCTCTTCCTTCACGGTGTCGTTGTTGTATGAAAAAATCCGGATGCCCACTCTTTCCTGACGCGCGTCACCAATGTACACTAACGATCCAGGGCCGAGGCCAGCTTTCGATGCTCTATTCATTTTTATCGCTTTGAAAGGCTAAGCTACTGCTTCACCGCTCTGAACATTCCTTTTTGGAAAAATGATTTTGAACAGGCCAAATGCTTGTTCAGAAAGCAAGCACCTTTGATGCATTAATTACAGACTCAACCGTGAAAGTACATTTGATCGCCATCGGCGGAAGTGCCATGCACAACCTAGCCATTGCTCTTCACCTCAAAGGTTTTGAAGTAACCGGCAGTGACGACGAAATTTTCGAACCTTCCAAAGGTCGATTGAAAAAGTATGGACTACTCCCTGCCACCGAAGGTTGGGATGCCGCTTTTATTCACGAAAATCTCGACGCTGTGATTGTGGGCATGCACGCTAGAGCTGACAATCCCGAGTTGATCAAAGCACAAGAGTTGGGGTTGAAAATATATTCGTACCCCGAGTATCTCTATGAGCAAACCAAAGAGAAAACGCGCGTAGTGATTGGCGGTAGCCATGGCAAAACATCCATCACCGCAATGGTACTGCATGCGCTAGCCCACAATCAAATGGAAACGGACTACATGGTGGGCGCTCAATTGGCCGGTTTTGAATGCATGGTAAAACTTTCCGCAGATTCTCCACGAGCCATCTTAGAAGGCGATGAATACCTGAGCTCACCCATTGATCGCCGACCAAAGTTTCACTTATACCACCCCAACATTGCTCTCATCAGCGGCATTGCTTGGGACCATATCAATGTATTTCCAACCTTCGAAAACTACGTGGATCAATTCCGCATATTTATTGATAAAATCGAAGCTGGTGGAACCCTCGTTTATTGCGAGGCGGATAAAGAAGTAAAAAAACTGTGTGCCCACTATCGCCCAGACATTCAGCATTTGCCTTACTCTGAACATCCGCATTTTATTGAAAACGGAACTACCTTCCTGATCACGGATCAAGGCCATCTGCCTCTTTTAATTTTCGGACGACACAATTTGCAAAATCTAAATGGCGCTCGGTTAGTCTGCGAATCTCTCGGTATGAGCTCCGCTCAGTTCTACGAAGCCATCCAGAGTTTCGGCGGAGCAGCGCGAAGATTAGAATTGGTAAAAAAGTCAGAAAGCACTGCTGTGTATAAAGACTTTGCCCACTCTCCTTCTAAGCTAAAAGCAACCACTGCCGCCCTAAAAGAGCAATACCCTAACCGTCACTTAGTGGCCTGTATGGAACTGCATACGTTTAGCAGTCTCAATGCTAATTTTCTCGGTGAGTATAAGGACTCGATGTCCACGGCAGATGAGGCCTTTGTGTATTATAATCCGCACACCATCGAGCATAAAAAATTAGCTCCCATTTCAGAAGCACAAGTGCTCGAAGCCTTCGGAGGGACGAATGTGCGCGTATTTACCCAATCCGCTCAACTCATCGAAGAATTGACTTCTCGCAACTGGGAAAATCAAAATCTACTGCTGATGACCAGTGGCAATTTTGATGGGGTCGATTTCGCTGAACTCGCTAATCGCGTTTGCTAATCAGCGGCCACACTTCTCCGAAAATAATGCGTAGGATTACATAAGCGGGCAAGGCCACGGCCATAGCCGTAATACCTCCTATGGTGGCTGCCGCTAACAGAAGCACAAACAATTCTAAGGGATGCGTATCAACGCTCGGGCCTAGTACAAAAGGTTGAACCAACCAGCCGTCTATCACCTGTGCGATGAGGAATACCCCTATCACCTTCATACCTAACACGGTTAATACCGCATTGGGGTCAGCTGCTAGACCAGTGCTGCAACCCACCACTAGACCAAACAAGAGGGCTACCAAGGGACCTACATAAGGAACAATATTCGCAAGGCCAGCAAATATGCCAATGAGTAGTGCATTGGGCACACCAAAAATCATACAGCCCACACTCACCACCACCATCATAATCAAGGTTTGAAAAAGCAATCCGATAAAATAGCGCGTAAGCATTTTATGCGAATGACTGATGATGGTTTTTGCTACTTCACGATGGCGTTCCGGTGTGAGTCTAAAAACGATTTTAGAAAAAAGAGAAGCGTCTTTTAAAAAGAAAAAAGACATAAACAAGACCGCCAGAAACCCGGTGATGAGATTGCCCACAATACTTACGGCATCTGTTACCACTCCCGTAACACCTTCCAAACTCATAATTTCACGCACCTTGTGTAAACCGTAATCATAGATGTCGGTAGAATTTAGTTCGAGTCCTAAACCATCGAGCCATGCACTTAGTCCGCCCAATCGTGTTTGAATACCACTTATAATCAAGTCAGGATCAATAGACGAAAAATAAGCTACCTCATTTGCCACTAAGGGAGCGAACAGAGCCAAAATGCCGACTATTACAGAAAGCAAAAAAACAAGTGTAATTAATGCCGCAATGGAGCGTGGAAGTTGAAACTTTCGCCACTTCAATTTCCGCAGCAATTCTACTATCGGATCTCCGATAAAAGAGATGACTACAGCGATAATTAAATAGATCAGTATGGTGCGGAAAACATAGAGCACTCCGAGCACCGCTGCTGCTCCTAGCAGCCACCAAAATCTATTGGACTGTTCAGTCTTCGATGACATGTTTCTTGGGATAATCGTATTCAGCCAAAGTACCTAATCCTTCGCTTACCATAGCCCAATCATCGATATTTAACTCAATTTTGGCCACCGCGCAGGTAGGCATGCTCATCATTTCTCCGGTTAAATAATAGAGCAGTTCACTCATACCCGGATTATGACCGAATAAAACAACTTCGGAGTGTTTATTCTCGAGACCATTAACAATAGCCAACAAGTCTGAAAGCGGTGCGTGATAGATCGCTTTTTCATTCTTCAAAACCACTGGTTTTCCCCATTCCTCATGCAGGGCGATTACAAAAAACTGAGCCGTGGTGTGCGCGCGCTTTGCCGTGCTACTGATCAAATGCACCTTCGGTGAAAATATCTTGGCCCAGCGCTTAGCCATAAAGGGTGCGGCTTTCATTCCTCTATCGTTCAAAGGGCGCTCAAAATCGGGTTGGCCTTCTATTGCCCAACTCGATTTGGCATGGCGAATTAAGATTAAGGTTTTTGGCATATGTGGTTCTAATCTTTCAAAAGTAGGCGCTGCACCACCATTTTCAAAGGCTTTTTTCCTATTTGGGTATTCAAAAACTATTTTTTAGACAAGCCTAAATTTATTTTTTTGTCTATCTTCGCACTACCATGAACCAAACCGCCGAAAATTACCTCAAAGGATTACACGCCCTCAGCGAGCGTTTTCCAAAGGGGGTAACCACCAACGCGCTAGCCGAACACCTCTCTACCAAGGCTTCGAGCATCACGGATATGCTCAAAAAGCTGCATGAAAAAGGCTTGGTGAAACACGAAAAATATCAAGGCACGGTGCTCTCTGCCAAAGGCAAAAAAATTGCTTTGCAAGTAGTGCGCAAGCACCGACTATGGGAAGTATTTCTGGTAGAAAAATTACACTTTGGCTGGGATCAGGTACACGAAATAGCCGAGCAATTGGAGCACATTCAATCCACCGAATTAGTAGATCGCCTAAGCGAATTTTTGGGTCATCCGCGCTTCGATCCACATGGCGATCCCATTCCCGATGCCAAAGGAAACTTTTTAGAGGAAAAAGTGGTTTTGCTTTCAGCGGTCAACACTCATCAAAAAATGTTGCTTCGCGGGGTAAAAGATCACAGCACTGCTTTTCTTCAACACCTAAAAAAACTTGGACTCGTTCCCGGACAAAAATTTCAGCTCCTTCACCGCATGGAGTATGACGGCACTTGCGAAGTACAACTGCATGGTTCAAAAGAAAAAATACAAATCAGTCAACTAACCGCTGACAACTTAATCTGCGTAGCCTTATGATTGAAAACCATTCGCTCTTTCAACCTATCCTCGACTTTTTCGGAAGCATTCATCCCGTATGGGGTGCTTTTATTGCCACCACCTTTACCTGGTTAGTAACAGCCGCGGGCGCAGCCTTGGTCTTTTTATTCAAAGACATGAGCCGCAAAGTTCTCGATGGCATGTTAGGATTCACAGGAGGCGTAATGATTGCGGCAAGCTTCTGGTCGTTATTGGCACCGGCGATTGAAATGAGCCCGGGAGAAGGATTTACCAAAGCCATTCCCGCCGCCGTAGGTTTCGGATTGGGAGCCTTATTTCTTTTTGGTCTTGATAAACTATTACCTCATTTGCACCTCAACTTTCCATCGGAGAAGGCCGAAGGACCGGAAACCAAATGGCACCGAACCATCCTGCTCGTGCTAGCCATTACGCTGCACAACATTCCCGAAGGACTTGCGGTAGGCGTACTATTTGGAGGTGTAGCTGCTGGTATTCCAGAAGCATCCATTGGCGGAGCAGTGGCGCTAGCCATCGGTATTGGACTACAAAACTTCCCCGAAGGTATTGCGGTTTCTTTTCCTCTTCGCCGACATGGCCTTTCGCGCACCAAGAGCTTCATGTACGGTCAGCTTTCCGCTATAGTGGAACCCGTAGCCGGCGTTATTGGGGCATTAGCCGTTATTCAACTGCAGCCTATACTTCCCTATGCACTCGCCTTTGCTGCCGGAGCCATGATCTATGTGGTGATCGAAGAAGTGGTGCCCGAAACCCAACAAGACAAATACACCGACGTGGCCACCTTAGGACTTATTGGTGGATTTTTAGTGATGATGCTTCTCGACGTGGGATTAGGCTAGCGTTGATAACTCGTTAACTCTTTTTTAATCGTTGACAGCTATGGACATTAGCCCCTTTCGTCAAGGAATTGCGAAAAGTCATTTGCATACGGTAGTTGATTTAACCTAACTTTGCCTCCCGTATCCAAGAATACGGAAATGTCTGAAACTACAAAATATATCTTTGTTACCGGTGGCGTAACAAGTTCGCTCGGTAAGGGTATCATCTCTGCCTCTTTAGCTAAACTTCTTCAGTCTCGCGGCTTCCGTGTGACTATCCAAAAATTGGATCCCTACATCAATGTTGACCCTGGCACGCTCAATCCTTATGAGCACGGGGAGTGTTTTGTAACGGAAGATGGAGCTGAAACCGACTTGGACCTCGGTCACTACGAGCGTTTCCTCAACGTACCTACTTCGCAAGGCAACAACGTGACCACAGGTCGCATTTACCAAAGCGTGATAGATAAAGAACGCCGTGGAGAATATTTGGGAAAAACCGTGCAGGTGATTCCACATATCACGGACGAAATCAAACGTTGCATTCAAATTCTTGGATCAAAAAACGACTTCGATTTTGTCATTACTGAAATAGGTGGCACCGTGGGCGACATCGAATCTTTGCCCTATGTAGAGGCGGTTCGCCAAATGAAATGGGAAAAAGACGAAGATTGCATTGTTATTCACTTAACGCTTATTCCCTACTTGAGTGCTGCTGGCGAGTTGAAAACAAAACCGACTCAGCACTCCGTAAAAACCCTGTTAGAAAATGGGGTTCAGCCAGATATTTTGGTATGCCGCACGGAACATGAACTTTCACAGCAACTACGTACCAAAATTGCCAAGTTCTGTAACGTTACCTCCAATGCCGTTATCCAAAGCATCGATGCCGACACGATCTATGATGTGCCGATGATGATGCTAGAGGAAAAACTCGATGAAGTTGTTTTAGAAAAGCTCAACGTAAAAGCGAAGAAAAAACCCGATCTGAAAAAATGGATCGAGTTTTTGGATCGTTACAAAAACCCCAAAAGTCGAGTAACCATTGCTTTAGTTGGAAAATATGTTGAACTCAAAGACGCCTACAAATCCATTGTAGAAGCCTTTAACCATAGTGGTGCAGCGAACGAAACACACGTTGATATTCGCTGGATACACAGTGAAGAAATTTACGGCCGTAATGTAGAAGAAAAATTAGCCGGCGTTCACGGACTACTTGTTGCTCCTGGATTTGGATCACGCGGTATTGATGGCAAGATCGAAGCCATTCGTTATGCCCGTGAAAATAAAATTCCATTCTTCGGTATTTGCCTCGGTATGCAAGTAGCCACCATCGAGTTTGCACGCAATGTGCTTGGCTTTGCTGATGCACACAGCACAGAGATGAAAGAATACACCGCTCATCCGGTAATTTGTTTGATGGCGGAACAAAAGTCTATCGTCAACAAAGGTGGTACGATGCGTTTAGGTTCATACCCCTGCAAGCTAACTAAAGGTAGCAAGGCGTTTAAAGCATACGGCCAAGAGATGATTGAAGAGCGCCACCGCCATCGTTTTGAATTCAACAACGATTACAAAACGCAGTTTGAAAAAGCAGGCCTCAAATGCACCGGTATTAATCCGGATAGCGGCTTGGTAGAAATTATCGAACTCGATAATCACCCCTACTACGTAGCTGCTCAGTTTCACCCTGAGTACAAAAGCACGGTGATGAATCCTCATCCTTTGTTCGTTGCCTTCGTAGGAGCTGTTAAAAAATACGCTGGATTTTAAGATCCCCACTGACGCCAAGCCCGGAAGAGTATGCGCAGATCATGGATGATGCGGTAGTCTTTCGCGTAAAAAACATTGAGCTTATGCACTTGATCTTCATTGAGATTGGCTTGATGCAGGTGACTCATCGGATTTACTGCACCTTGCTTGAGGGGCGGCAAAGACGATGATGGGTTCTCCTCTTTTGCAAATCCAACCCACGATTTTTTACCTATCACTACTTGCATCCAATTGGAAAAATAACCCAATGGTTGTTGTTGCCATACTGCTACTAAAGGCAATACAGGCAACTGGGCAAGAGCGAATCCAATGTCAAACCAGCGTTTGCTGCGTCTGTTTTCTTTTTTGGAAACGGAGTTGACATCCAAGATAAAAACATCGCCACTCGTTTCTACGCTATTGCTACCGATGATGTATAAACTTTCTGGTGGAGCTATCTTAAACTCGAGCTCTCCCTTTTCTACTGAACTCATAAACGAAATGATATCCGATGCGGTGATGTCTTTCGCGCAAAAGACCACTTCATCGAGCTTGTGCACGCGCACAATATCATCTAGCTGATCGTGCCTACCTGTATAGCCCTCTGCAGTCGAAGCGCCTCCTGGAGACACTTTTGCTACCCAGCCGATGTCATAATTTGTTTGCTTGAAAATAGTGAGCACGCGATCTATTTCACTCATGCTTCCCACAATGGCAATGCGCTTGCTTTTCTTTTTTTCCAAACCTGTTTTCCCAGAAGAAATCATATTCACCAAAACACGATTCAAGAAAAAAACAACGAAAGAACCGATTGATCCAAAGACCATCAACGCACGCGAAAAGCGCATGTTTTCTGGCAACAACGAATAAGCCATCAGCAATAATACAGAAGCTAAGGCCAATGCTTTTAATGCCCTCCAAGGCTTCAGCGGTTTATCATAAGCTCCGCCTAAATAAGCGGAAAAACTCCACAAACTAGCACACACTAAAAATACGGGCCACACCAAATGATCATCATAAATTTTGCCTTTGGCTAAAGCATACCACTCTTTTAATCCGGCGAGTAACAATAGACTCAAGGCTATATCGAATACAGGAAGGGCAATGGCTTTGATGAATCGATACATGATGGCCACCGAAGCTCGCAACCAAATAGCGAGGTGAATGAAAAACGAAAACAACTCTGCATTTTTTTGAGAGAAGTGTTTACGCGCAAAAATCACCATCGCATTATAAAAAACATACACATAATTCAAACTTCCCTTTTTTGTGCTTTCACCTTTGTAGTGAATGATGCGCGTATGCGGATAATAGTAGTTTTTAAAACCACCTTGTACGATGCGCCAAGAAAGATCAATGTCTTCGCCGTACATAAAAAAGGCTTCATCTAAAAGCCCCACTTTATCGAGCGCTGATTTGCGCATCCACATAAAAGCACCGGAAAGAATTTCGATCTCATGCACTTCTTCATTGCTGAGATGCCCGAGATAATAACGATTGAATTTTTTCGAACGAGGAAACAATCGAGAAACCCCAAATATCTTATAGAATGCCGTTTCTGGTGTAGGAAGTCCTCTTTTGGATTCGGGTAAAAAGCGTCCTTTCCCGTCCACCATTTTTACACCTAACCCACCGACATCTGGATGCTCATCCATAAACTGTAGCACCTTGCTCAGGGTATCTTCTTCGATAACCGTATCGGGATTGAGCAATAGAACATGTTCCCCTTTGGCCAGGCGCATAGCCTGATTATTGGCTTTCGAAAAACCGGTGTTTTGTTTATTCGCAATAAGCTTTACCCAAGGAAAACGTTGCTCTACCATGAGTACCGAGCCATCTACGGAATTGTTATCGACTACATATACCTCGGCCTCTATGCCCTGAATGGCCTTTTCAACGGACAATAAACACTGTTCGAGAAAATACTGTACGTTGTAGTTGACGATAACTATGGTGAGGCGCATCAATTATCGTTTTAAAGAGCTTTCATAAGGAGTGCGCAGCAATATGCTTCTGCCCAATGTTATTTCGTCGGTGTATTCCAACTCACCGCCCACGGCTACGCCACGGGCAATTACGGACACTTTCACTTGTGCTGCACTCAATTTTTTGAACAGATAAAAAGAGGTGGTTTCCCCCTCCATTGTTGCATTGAGTGCAAGAATGATTTCTTGGATATGTTCGCTGCTCACACGCTGCATTAGGCTATCAATATTCAAGTCAGAAGGTCCAACACCATCCATGGGTGAAATGATGCCTCCTAATACGTGATACTTGCCCGTATATTGCCCTGTGCCTTCTATGGCCATCACATCGCGAATGTCTTGCACCACACACACGGTGGCACCATCGCGGTTAGGATTGGAGCAGATCTGGCATTTCGGTGCGTCAGAAAGATTATGGCAAACGCCACAATACTGAATATGCTCGCGAAGGTTGGTAAGGCTATTTGCAAATCGCCCCACTTCTTCGGGCTTCCTCTTCAGCAAATCCAACACTAATCGGAGCGCTGTTTTGCGACCAATGCCGGGCAGGCTGCTTACCTGATCCACCGCTTCTTCGATTAGCTTGGAAGAACTGTTCATGACGCGAAGATATTACTTAACAGCAGAGGCCGGTTTACTCAGTACCCACATTCCTACAAAGGTGATGAGTCCATTGACCACGAGCAGCTCCACCCCAAATTTGTAGCCACCCAAGTAGTGAACGAGCCATTTATCCAAAAAGATGGATACCAATGGCCCCAACAAAGCGGCTACGGGCACCCAACGGTCCTTTACTGCGCGAGTGGTGAGTATGCCAAAGGCGAAAAGTCCTAGCAAAGGGCCATAGGTGTATCCTGCAATATCCAAGAGTATATCGATGATCGATTTATTATTGAGCCATTTGAAGAAAAACACCATGAGTAAAAAAACACCCGCAAAAGCCAAATGCACACGCTTTCGGGTTTTGGTGCGCTCTTCTTCCGTTCGTTTTTCATCGCGATAGATGCCCAAAATATCTAAGCAAAAAGAAGAAGTGAGCGCTGTAATGGCACCGTCAGCGGAAGGAAACAAAGCGGAAATAAGCCCAATGATAAAGAGAAACGAAATGAATGGCGGCATTACTTGCATGGCCATGCCTGGGAAAATATCGTCTCCTTTTAGGGCGATGTTTGACTGAGCGGCATACACATACAATAGTCCGCCGAGCAGTAAAAAAAGGAAATTGACCAACACCAATATCACGCTAAATGATACCATGTTTTTTTGTGAATCACCGAGTGTTTTCACGCTGATGTTCTTCTGCATCATCTCCTGATCCAAGCCTGTCATCGTAATGGTAATAAAAGCTCCACCGATGATTTGTTTCAGGAAGAATTTTTTATCGTTGACATCTGTTTGGAAAAACTTGAAGAATCCTTTTTCATCCATAGCCGCAAAAGCATCGCTCCAACCTAGGTTAAGGTGATTCATAATCCAACCGACGGTAACCACCAATGCGAGCAACATAAAAAGTGTTTGAAGGGTATCAGTCCATACAATCGTTTTTACACCACCCTTATAGGTATACACTAGTATCATGAGCAGGATAATCACAGAGGTGAGCCAAAAAGGAACGTGCAAAGCTTCAAGCACAAAAACCTGCAATACATTGATCACTAAAAAAAGGCGAAGCGTGGCGCCAAGCGTGCGAGATACAATAAAAAACAAAGCCCCTGTTTTGTATGAAACCATGCCCAGTCGTTGTCGCAGATAATCGTAAATGGACGTCAAGTTTAACCGGTAATACAGCGGAAGTAAAATATACGCCACTGCGAAATAGCCGAGAAAATAGCCAATCACCACTTGCAGGTAAACCATGCCTACCGGCGCGCCATTGGCTCCTAGGTTACCTACCGTGCCGGGAACCGAAACAAAGGTGACACCAGAGAGTGAAGTGCCTATCATTCCAAAGGCTACCAAATACCAAGGTGCACTTTGATTGGCTTTAAAAAACGATTGATTATCTGCCTTTCTTGATGTAAAAAAAGAGACACCCCAAAGCACCAAAAAGTAGGCAACTAAAAGAGCGATAACATAGTAATTGTACATAGTAGTCCTTTGAAACAAAAAAAAGGGAATCCGTGCAGTGATTTCGTTGTTACCAGCAAACTTTCTCAACAACCCGAGGCGCAAACATAAAAACGGCTCATTCTCGTTAAAAAGTGGAAAACAAGTCATTCAAATAAGCAACGACCAAAATACTTTGTTTCATTTGTAGTATGAAATGGTTCAACCTCGTTTTAGGTTTTCTACTCGTCGGATTGTCTGCCGCGCTGGTTTCTCAGCATTCGGCATTCGTACATTTTGCGGAGCAGTTCAATTTCCCTGAACGTTTTGCCACTACACTTTATAAAGTGGTGATTGCCTTTTTGGCCGTTGATGGTTCACGGTTGCTTTTTATAGCCACCTATAAAGTTCAAAATGCCAAGTACCAGAAGGACAACTTCACCATTGGTATTTCGCACCTCGCAAAGCTCGTGTACGGACTTTTAGGAGCGGTGCTGCTACTATCCTTATTCAACATATCGGTAAAAGAAGCCATTACAACCCTGAGTTTCATTGCGGCGGCTTTGGTACTGATGACCAAAGATTACATCTCTAACCTCATCAATGGCATGTACCTCACCTTTGCGAAGGTGATCAACATTGGCGATCAGGTGCAGATAGACAAACAAAAAGGGAAAATCTTGGACATCACCCTCACCAATGTTCATTTGCTCAACGAAGACGACGACATCATTTACATACCCAACAACAAGGTTTTTTCGAGCGAAATCATCAACTACACCCGCCGGGAGCTGAAGAAAAGCAGTATCGACTTCGAAATGGAAAATACCGTAGTGATGGAAGCCGATGAATTGGAAAGGCGAATCAAAGAATCGATGAGCGAGTATTCGGATTACATACAAGTTGGAACCATCAATTTGAAAGTGCAACAAATCAAGTTTGATCATACCCTTTTCAAGCTTCAGTATGTCTTAAATGACCCTTTGAACAAGGAGGTGGACAAAAAAGTGAAACGAGCCGTTATCCGCTACCTTCTGAAAGTCACGGTGGAAGAGCGATCCAAGGCGATTTAAGAGATTTCAAAAAAAAATTCAATAATCGCTTTCACAATCACTTGAATTTTCCATTTTTGCCACCGATTTCATCCCTCCGATTGGGACCATCCCAAGAGGAGAAAATTTAACTTTAAAAATGAGTAAATACAATTCCATTCGCGAATTCATGGAGCGCAATTATTTGCACTTCAACGCGGCTGCCATGGTCGATGCGGCTAAAGGCTACGAAACGCACCTTACCGAAGGTGGTAAGATGATGATTACCCTTGCTGGAGCCATGTCAACAGCCGAACTAGGCATTTCATTGGCCGAGATGATTCGCGCTGGAAAAGTGGACATCATTTCTTGCACAGGTGCCAACTTGGAAGAAGACTTGATGAACCTCGTAGCACACGATCATTATGAGCGCGTGCCCCATTACCGCGACCTTACTCCACAACAAGAGTGGGATCTATTGGAACGCGGTCTCAACCGTGTTACCGACACGTGCATACCAGAGGAAGAAGCTTTCCGCCGTTTGCAAAAGCACATCCACGCTTTGTGGAAAGATGCCGATACCAAAGGAGAGCGTTATTTCCCGCATGAGTATATGTACAAAATGTTGTTGAGTGGTGTATTGCAAGAATACTACCAAATCGACCCAAAAAATTCTTGGATGCTTGCTGCAGCAGAACGCAACTTGCCTATTATTGTTCCAGGTTGGGAAGACAGCACCATGGGTAACATCTTCGCTAGCTATTGCATTAAAGGTGATTTGAAACCTTCTACCATGAAAAGCGGTATTGAGTACATGACTTGGTTGGCCAAGTGGTACATCGACAACTCAGCTGGAAAAGGCGTCGGTTTCTTCCAAATTGGTGGAGGTATTGCCGGTGACTTCCCAATTTGTGTTGTACCTATGCTTTACCAAGATATGGAAATGCACGACATTCCTTTCTGGAGCTACTTCTGTCAAATTTCTGACAGCACCACGAGCTACGGAAGCTATAGCGGAGCCGTTCCAAACGAAAAAATAACCTGGGGTAAACTAGATATTACTACTCCGAAATTTATTATCGAGAGCGATGCCACCATTGTTGCGCCTCTCGTATTTGCATGGCTTTTGAACCACTAATATATTTGCCCAATGGCCCTCAAGAGGATTATTAAAGATTACAAAACCATTACCCAAGAGCACGTTGATCTCATTAATCAACACTATCCTAACGGATTTGAAAATGAGAACCTCGTATCGTTTGTTACACCAAAAGGTGAATTCATCAAAGCCTTGGAAATCCGCACGGAAGACACGATCTACTTGTTCAAAATAGACAAGAACATGAAAGTGGATGATGAAGGGGATTCGGACAATGATGGATTGCCAATGGGAGAATTTGATTCTTTCAAAGGCGATAACGACGATAGCGACGACGACAACGATAGCGACGACGACAACGACGATACTGCTGCTGACGATGATGGCGGCGGTAACGATGAGGACGAGGACTAATTTTCTCCTGCCCTTCGCATTGATGATATTCAATTGCATGCATTGCAATTGACCAAGAAACCTGCACCTCAGCGTGCAGGTTTTTTTATTTGTACTTTCCCCTTCTAATCTTTGCCACATGGCCGCTAAAAATTCCTTTTTTACAGGATTTGACTCTTGCTTCAAAGCATGGAAACTCATCAGCCGATATGGGCTTTGGCATTTTTTTCTTTACCCCATTGCCCTTACCGTATTACTCGGAATGGGCATTAGCGCACTTCTACACGACCAAATTGATACGTGGGTAAAAAGCCTCGGGCCCTTCATGCACATTGAGCCTCTGCACACGAAAGACTGGAAAGAAGTGGCCATCACCTTTTGGAATGAACTGTCATCTGCGGCTCTTCGCATTTTACTCTGGATAACAGCATTGCTGATTTATTGGAAAATTTCCAAGTATCTCGTTTTGATGCTCATGTCGCCGGTGATGGCTTATTTAAGCGAAAAAACAGAATTTCTAATCACCGGAAAAACCTATCCTTTTTCCATCAAGACTTTCTTCTTGAATGCCGCGAGAGGAATGCTCATTAGCTCTCGAAATTTTTTCCTTGAGATGCTTCTTCTCTTCGCTCTGCTGGCCATTGATTTGGGCATTTCCTTTTTCTTCGCACCTGCCTCCATTATCATTACACCTGCTGTAGCCATCCTTTCTTTTTTGATCAGCACCTACTTTTATGGTTTTTCCATGTTTGACTATATCAGCGAGCGAAAAGGGCAATCGATTCAACAAAGCACCGCTTATATGCGCAGTCACCAGCGCATGGTAGTAGGCAATGGTACTGCCTTCGCGTTGTTCCGTTGGATACCACTTATAGGTAATCCAATAGCCATTGTTACCTGCACCATTGGTGCGGTAATCGCTTGGAACGAAAATGAAAAAATTAGTGGATGATTACGCGAGACGTATTCAAGGAGCTCTTTTGGCCGATTTGGAAAATATAATTTCCACTCTCCAAGAAAGAAACATCTAGGCGAGGACTAGAAGGATAAAGCGTAACCACATACCTTCCCATGGCATCATAAATAGCAATATAGTCCACCGCTTCGCCGCTGTTGTTTTGTAAATACAAACTGCCTGCGCTAGGGTTAGGGAAAAGCACCAATGGTGCAATACTCACAGTCTGTTCGGGGGCATATTCAGAATACAACCCAGAAATACTAATGCTGTTGCGATTGATGGGATCGAGGAAGGATTTGAAGGTATTCCACGCATCGCTGATACTAGCGAAAGAATCGCGGCCATTGTTTGAGCAGCCCAAATTGCCTCCCACAAAAAATCCGATGATTTGATTATTGGCCGAGAAGAGCGGACTACCGATAGATCCAGCGAATGTGCTGCCGCTGTCCCATTCATCTACATCGTATTTAATCTGACCATTCATGTACATCCGAATCAAGTTTCCATTGAAATAGGAAACACTCTGTACCGCTCCAAAGGCATGCTGAATGCAGGTGAAACGTTGCGAATTGGCTAGATACAATTCCCAACCAGAGTAAAAAACATCCCATGTTTTCTTGGGTGTCTGTTTGGTTTGTATCAGACTTAAGCCTGTTACCTCATCGAGGGCTAAAATGTCAGCACCGCATAAAGCGTGGTCCCAACAGGCAAATTCTTCTTCACATGAATTCTGAGCATAATCCAATACGAATACCCACTGCTGCGGTTCTCCCATCAAAGATTCCGTAGCTGTAATCATATAAGGTGTGCCATCAAACTTCGAGTTGTTAACGAATGCGCCAGTGGCCAAACGTTGACCGTTATCTACGATCATCATCGCAACTGAAGCTGCTCCATCGCGCAAAGGTTTTGCGCTATTCTGGTGCTCAAAAGATCGCAGGCACTGCGTTTGTTGACCGAACGATTCGCTGTCCACATGCTTGTAGGCACGAGCTACAGAATTGATCATCAACGAACCTTCACCTCTGTTGTCGAGGGGCTCGTAGTATTCTATAATAATGGACTGTCCGGCAAGGGGAACGATGCTCATTTGACCATCGGTACTGCTGACAGGCGGATTGATAGGACCTATTACATCGCTTCTGTCCGAAGCATATACGTATAACTTCGCTTCTTTAGGAAGACGCAAGCCCGCGAAAGCCACTGAAAGCGCCAAGGCGTTATCGCAGCGAATGCCGAGCATCCACAAGCGATCACCATTAGGTAAATTGATCCAATGACCGCTGTTTTCTAAGGTAAAATCAACATCTGTGGCGGAGGCGAAACGATAAGGCTTGGATTTATTCGACTGAAAATTGTCTTCACTCAGCAACTGGTTCACGTTCATGCTAGGAATCGACTCCCAAATAGTAGTTGGAATTACATCATCAGACAAAAACCAACTATACGGCGTGCCTTCACGCGACAACTGGCCTTCAGAAACGAGGGCTAGCGAAGCGCTGAAAACAACACTCAGTATTAATTTTAGTCGAAGCATTCGAGAATTACAGGTAATGTACACTCGTACAGACGCTAAGGTAACAAATAATTTACATTGGCAAGCTTAATTTTTCAAGATTAATTCACATGAGTGTGCAACCTTTCTTGCTCCATTTTGATCTAAATCAAACACTACATGCTTCAACCTTTTAAATGAGAATAGTACTACTTACCCTTTTAACACTCGCGCTCTCTCCTTATTTATCCGCACAATCAGGTTGTGTTGACGAAACCCTGATTAATCAAAACGCCATTTGTCCAGCCATTTGGGCTCCTGTTTGTGGCTGTGATGGTGTCACCTATGCAAACGATTGCGAAGCTGTTAATTACGGCGGCGTCACCTCATTTACCCAGGGTGAATGTGCGATCGAAGTAGTCACCTGCGATACCCTCCCGAATGCCGACTTCGGTGATTGTGATATGGCCCTCGGTTGGGCCATGACCAACAACGGTTGCCAATTCATCAGCGGGTGCGGCTACACAGATGTCAATGGCATAGACTACAGCTCCTATTTTTTCCAAAGCTCTTACCAATGCAATAGCCAATGCCTCGGTGATACCACCGTAGTGGTTGACTGCATCGACAGCACGCTTATTGACCTCAACATCATGTGCCCCGCTATTTGGGATCCTGTGTGCGGATGCGATGGCATTACGTATAGCAACGCCTGCACAGCCACTAACCACAATGGCGTTATCAGTTATACGATGGGCGAGTGTGGCAGCACGCAACAGTTTTGCTTTGATGTTGGCAACATCGACTTCGGTCTCTGCGATATGGCGATGGGATTTGCCTATCTCAACGGAAGCTGCACCATGGTCAGCGGTTGTGGATACATCATCGACAACATCGATTATTCTCCTTGGTTTTATCAAAACATTGACGACTGCCTTGGCGCTTGCGAGGGTTTTCAGCAAGATTGTATCAATCCGGCTGTGATGAATCAAGCGCTCAAATGCGCTCCTTCTGATGCACCTGTCTGCGGATGCGATGGCAACACTTATGTCAACTCTTGCACTGCTTTCTACTATTATGGTATTACTTCTTGGACGAACGGACCTTGCGAGGGAAACAACATAGTAAATGCAGAAGCTCAGGTGCTTCTTTTCCCCAATCCAGCGCACGATGTATTGCAGTTTGAATTACCGAACGCGCTATCCGGTATCTATCGCATTTTCGATGCCCAAGGAAAATTGATGATGGAAAACAATTTACCCGCTCAAGTAAAGGGAAGCATCACATTGCATGACTTACCCATTGGATTTTATACGCTTTTGATCACCGATAAAAACGGTATCAACTATCGTCGGGCTTTCCTGAAAAACTAATGCTCGACTAACTCTAGTAGAGGCTCCTACACCTTCGGGTTGGGAGCCTTTATTTTTTTCCGGTAAAAGGCCATTACAATCAAGGGAGAAAAAAGCAACTCCGCAATAATGGCGATAAACAAGGTAAGACTGATCAAAAGACCGATGTAAAATGTGCCAAGAAAATCGGAGAATATCAAGGTCAAAAAACCTCCACTCAAAATAAGAGTGGTAACAATCATGGCTTTTCCAGTGGTTAAAAAAGTGCGCTTTACGGCATAATTGACACTTAGTCCTTCGCCCAACAAGGTGCGTACTCGCGCTAAAAAATGAACCGTATCATCGACAGCTATTCCAAATGCAATATTGAAAATGATGGAGGTGGAAACCTTGATTGGAATGCCCGCAAATCCCATGATTCCTGCTACTATCAGCAGTGGTATCAAGTTCGGTATAATGGTGAGCAAAACCATCTTAAATGATTTGTAAACCACTCCCATCACCAATCCGATGCACACCACTGAAAGCAAAAGATCCAAAACTAAATTATCGACCAAGAGACGGTTATTTACATCGATCAAATGCGCCGTTCCTGTTATTTCAATAGTGTAATCTGATTGCCGTTGATTGGCCACAAATTGATTCAACTGTACATTCAAAGCATCATAATGCTGCCTTCCCAAGTCAGCAACTTTTCCGCTTACGCGATACCATCGTTTATCATCATTGACAAAAAGAGAAGTCAGTTGCTTGGCCTCTTTGCGATGCAAAAATTTGACGATCTGATCGATCTCTTCTTGCGTTTCAGGTATTCTGTAAAACTCATTATCGCCTCCGTTCAGCGTTTTGTTTACTGATTTGATGAGGGTATTGATAGACACCAAACTGCCTACACCATATTGTTTTTCTAAAAAAGTATCGAGCGACTCTAAGCGAAGCAACACCTCTCTTTTGTAAAGGGTTTCTTCGTCTTTCAACTTCACGGCTAATTCAAATGGGCGACAACCAGCGAATGAATTCTCCATGAAAACAAACTCTTTTTTCAACGGATGATCATCGCGTAAATCTTCTAGCATCAAGTTATCTACTTTGATGGTTGAAATACCGTAAAGACTAATCGCTACAACAGCCACTCCCAATATTGCCACTCGGCGACGGCGGCGAAGCAAGGCCATGAAAAAACGATGAAGTTTGCTTGTCCAAAAATCATCACTCATGGCATATTCATTCATCCGTTTGGGTTGGGCAAGAATGAGGATGGCAGGAAGCATGCTGTAGGTTAAGCCATAAGCCAACAATACCCCTACTGAGGTGTACACGCCAAAATCGGATATGGGTTTTATATTAGAAAAAACCAAGGTCATGAAACCGATGGCTGTAGTAAGCGCTGTTAAGAAAGTGGCTAGACGAATGGATTTAAAAGCATACCGAATGGCCTCCATTTTTTCCTTCCCATTGCGCAGCTCTTGCATGTATTTGGTTAATACGTGCACACTGTCGCTCATTCCCACTACGAAAATGATGGTGGGTAAAATGGTCATCATCAAATCAAGATCCTTTCCGATGATTTTCACAAACCCCATGGTCCAGATGATGGACATCAAAACGACGAGCGTAGGTATGATAACACCCCAACCAGATCGGAAGGCGATGAAGAGAAAAATAATGGTCAGCACCAAACTCATGCCGATGAAGAGAGCAAGCTCTTTCACCATCATTTCAACGTACATCTTTTGGCCCAAAGCGCGACCGATGACGTGTGTTTTGTCAAATTGGTATTTACTTACAACAGCCGAAACATCCTCGGCTAGTTGATCACTTTTTTCCTTCGAAAGCCGTTGCTCATGTTTCATGTTGATAGCGAGCGATTTTCCATCTTCACTCACAAACACACCCACCATGGCTGGTGAAGTATAAATCTTCGCTGAATCCGCCGCATAACTAGAAGGATCGTCAATGCGAAGTAGTTTCGAACGGAACAAAGAACCCATAAAAGGATCGCGGGTTACCTCTTCCATTTCGGTGATCGAAAGTACCTCCTTCATGTGAGGCACTTTTTTTAGATCGTTCGTCAGGCTATCTACACGGCTCAAAAAGTCTTGTCGAAAGATGCCATCGGTTTCTTCCAACGCCACAAAAAAGAAGTCGTTGTCTGTTTCAAAGGTTTCTCGGTACTCGAGAAAAAAATCAGTGTCCGCGCTATTCTGCGGGAAATACGATTCGAAGTCGTAGTTTACCTTGAGGCGAGAAATAAGATAAACGCAACCAAGCGTTATCAAAGCAATGCCAATCAATACCAAAATTCCCGTCCTGCGCGTCATATATAGAATCTTAACTCAAATGTACAAGCAACAAGCAAAGGTTCAATTAGTTCGCATTTTCTAGGTAAAAAAAAACGCCCACCAACTGGTGAGCGCCTTTTCTAGAAGGGACACTTCTTATTTTTTCAAAAGATCTCTGATCTCACCCAAAAGCACTTCTTCTTTGGTTGGTGCTGGCGGAGCTGCAGGAGCTTCTTCTTGTTTCTTCTTCATTTTGTTAATGCCTTTCACAACAAGGAACATCACAAAGGCAACAATCACAAAATCCAACAATACGGTAATGAAAGCTCCATATTTTACAACTACTGGCTCTACTTTTTCAGTTGTTATTGTACCTGCAGCATCCACAACTTCTTTGGTGCCTGCTTTGATTTCCCAAACCAATTTTGAAAAGTCTTTTCCAGAGGTCAATAAACCTACTAGAGGCATTACCATACCATCTACAAAAGCGGTAACAATTTTACCAAATGCACCCCCCATTACGAAGGCAATGGCCATGTCTACTAGATTGCCGCGAAGAGCAAACTCCTTGAATTCCTTAAGCATAATTTTCTGTTTTAGATTAAAAAATGGTTTAGCTAAATAGAGAGAATGTCGAATTCTTAAAACAAATATATCCCATTTTCTAAAAGTGCCGCATCATAGCGATTTTAAGAAGGCAATCAAGTCTACGCGTTCTTGAGCACTGAGTTGTTTAAATGCATTTTTTGAGGCTTCCGCTTCCCCACCATGCCAAAGTATGGCTTCTTCCAATGAGCGCGCTCTACCATCATGCAAATAGTTGTCGTGCCCATTAACAACAGGTGTAAGACCAATGCCCCAAAGCGGTGGTGTTCGCCATTCAAAGCCGCTTGCTTTATAGTCAGGACGATTGTCTGCTAACGCAGGCCCCATGTCATGCAGGAGCATATCGGAATAAGGGAAGATGCGTTGATTGGAAACCGGAGGAAAAGCCACATTTACAGCAGTCTCCATCATAGGCCTATGGCAAGCCGCGCATTGCATATCCATGAAGAGCTGTTTTCCCGCTAACACTTGTGGATCTTTTGCATTTCTTCTGCCGGGTACAGCTAAGGTGCGCACGTAGTGAGCAGCCGCCTCGAGTAAACTATCAGACAACTCGGGCTCTGGAACATTATCTAAATTCTGCGGTTGTCCTATTGAGCTCTCCAGGGGAAACACATAGGAGGTAATGCCCATGTCTTCATGATAAGCTCCTGCTGTTTGCTGCAAAACGGATGGTGCCGCTGCTTTCCAACCAAATCTTCCAAGTACACTTTTCCGTTTTACAACATCCCAAGTGTAATTCGCGCGTCCACTGATGCCATCATTATTGCTATCGTTTTCGTCCTCATATTCCAAGATAGTGGATTCTGCAACGGCTTCTAACAGACCCAAACCAAATACAGGCGGTGCTATGCGAGGAGAATACATAAGATCAGCGGGCATTGCCATATACGCATTCGGAAAAGAATAACTGGGCACACGCAGCGAGTAAGCAGAACCATCAGCATAGGTGCCTGTTTGCTCTTGATAGGTTAAAAATATAGCCGCTTCAGGAACACTTCCAAAGATGGATCGCTGCTGCAACTGGCCACCAAATCCGGGCGCTGCCAAAGGACCGCCATGATCATCCGTTCCTGGCACACTGAGCCTGATCAATAGCGAAACAATATCTGTACCTGGTCCCACTGGAGTGCCTCTTCCATCTGCAATGTGACAGCTCACACAGGAAACACTGTTATACACAGGTCCCAAACCAGGATTTAAAGAACCTCCGCTCACAAAAGTGGCTTCAAAGGCTAAATCGCCCACATCATGCACGAGCTCATCGCGCTGCGACATCACGGGAAAACCATGGGAGAATGCACTTACACCACGATCAAAAACAGTTTGCTGTCCGCCGCTATACCATTCTTCAATACTAGAATCATCTTCGGTGATGCTAGGTTTTTTACATTGAACTAAAAAGGTAGTTACGGCCAAGGCCATAACTACCCAACGAAGCTCAATCCGTTCTCTCACTCGCTTCATTAATTTTCAATATGTAGTTGCACAAGTGGAAGTAATTCTACTTCCAATACTTCTTTTAATTCGTTGATGGCATCAATAGCCGATTGCACTTGAACGGGCTGCTGTGTTATGGCATCGCCAAAAGGAACAGTAATGTTTTGCAAAGCAGCAATAGCAGCGGCCGTTTTTAATTTGATAAGACCATCGAGTTGTAAGTTATGCGCTCTTACAAAATCTTCTATTCCCGTTCCGTCAGCGGTGTATCGTGCAGTGTACACGGCCTCTATTCCTCGAATGTTATTAGTAAAGTCCGTAATCGAATTGTTGGCAAAAGGCGACTCTTCGAGATTCGGATCTTGGGCTAAAAATGGTTCTGATATTTTTCCTGCAGCTACCTCGTCAGCGATTCCAATCATGGCGTTAACGATTTCCTCATAAGCAGCTAATTGTGTTTCGTAAACCGTACTTCCGCTTCCAGCGTTAGTTACGTGAATTCCATAATTATCTGCATTAGCCGCAGACCAACTATAATTCAAATCGGCCGTGAGTTGTTTCAAATTAGCGGCTAATGCCACCAGATATTCTTTTTCACGCACTGTAAATTCAACAGCGCTTTTGTTTCCATTTTCACCAAACAATAAATACTCGATGGGATGAAATCCTTTGAGTGCATCTTGCAAACTATTGACGTATTCAGCAGTAAATGCTTGTGTTCCGCTCAACTCTCCTTCTAAGTCAATAAAATTGACTGGCCACGTATCTATTCTTGGATCAATATTCTCTGTTGCTACTGGCCCGAACAAGAAAGCTTCACTTTTCTCCCACGCTTCGCGGGCACTGCGCCAATTTTGTTTGCAGGAAATTAAATCAGACTCACTGTTGCTTTGAACAAACAACGCAACACTGCTTTCTAACGCTTCCGTCTTCGATGCTAAATCCGCATAAACGGGACGAGCAACTACCGATGAAAAATCGCGCAATACCAATGCGGTTTCATCCGAAGCAAGCGGCGTTTCCACCGTTGCGGGCTCTTTTGTGCACGAGAAAATGGTCAAAACCAATACTCCTAAAAAAGCGAATGATCGATTATACTTTGTATTCATTATTGTTCTTTTTTTTACATCAATCTTTACTCTTTTCATCTCCGGCACTCTCTTCCAGTGGTGATCATGACAACTGAATAAGCACCTGCTCTCCTTCTACTGCTGTTACAAATTTTCGTAATGGTCGGCTCGCTGGATCTTTGAGCACCTTTCCTTCGAGATCAAATTGACTACCGTGCGAATTGCAATACAGCGATTTTCCCGAGCTCACCAAGGGTTGATCTTGATGGGTGCACTTCATTTCTAAGGTGCGAAATGTGTTTTCCTCCACCTTCACACAAAGCAAATCAAAAGCTCTACCTGAGACGCGAAGCGTAACTTGATTTTTTTCTGCAAAAGCCGTTAAAGGCACAGACACTATATTATTTTGTGCTGTTGTTTTTAAAACTGCTGTAGAAGCGCAACTCTCCAAAGCCGCTACCAGCGCCGGACCTAATGCAATTGCTGCGCATGCCTGGCAAGACTGTTTAATGAATGATCTTCTTTCCATGGTTTAGAAACTATAGGCTACGCCCAAATTAAAATAACCGCGTGAGGTGTAATAAGGTAAGGCCTGAGGAAATGGTGTCACTACCAAATCTTCATTCGGCGCACCTGTTGTGCGATGCACATAATCTGCCTTCACCACCACTCCGCGAGTTGGTTTATAGCTAATGCCCGCCACTACAAAGGACTGCTTCCATGCCGGATTCAACACTCCGTTATCGGGTATTTCACCATTCATATCTAACCATTCGTAACGGGCAAAAACAAAGAGCTGTTTGGTCGCATTCCATTTGCTTTTAGCCAAAACATCTACCGCCAATTCTCCGTACGCACCGAACATCCATTCGGGAGCATTCGTAGCATAAGCTCTGTTGAGTGCTGAAGCATCCACTACATTAATACCAGTACCCAAAGCCTTAAACTGTACCATTCTGCCGAGGTATTGCACGTTGGCATCCATTACTTGTACAGGTGTGCCAAATGAACCATAGCTCAATTGCAAACTATCTGCTTCTCTTTTGGTCAATCCTGCCGAACCACCATAGTAATAACTAACTTGGGTGCGCAGATTATTGTGATAATGCAGCAATGCCCCGCTGACAGCCAAATTAGCCGCAGAAGCTTCAAAGCCCTCACCACGTGCTGCTTGCAAGCCACTACCGCCTTGGATCTTTGAACCATCCAAACCATTCATGATACCAACAGAATAATTAAGTCCGGCAATACCCGGAACAGGTCCATAGAAACCAATTCCTATTTCCCGCCAAGTAGAGGGTAATATCATTTGCTCTACAAATGGTCGATCATTTCCATTGAACGTAGTGGGTAAGTGATTTTCATTGATGATGCCCAATCGTGGAATAAACAATCCCGCCGTCATATAATGGCTAGGGTTGAAATTAAACTTCACAAACAGCTGTTCCATGGCTAGTTCACCACCACGCGCCACCCCATCTTCTGTGGAGAGCAATGCATGCTCTAATTCTAATTCTGAAAAAACAAAAATTGAATTCGAAAACTTGTGACCGATAAACAAAATATTCCTCCGCAAATCCGCTGTGGCGGTGCTCAATTTAAAATCGCGGTTATAGACTATTTCACCATAGCCCGAGATGACTGTTGCACGGTCATTGGCTACCAAATTGGCATTGAGGGAATCTTCGCGCGTTAAGATTTGGGACGAGGCGTTAGCTGCCCAAATCAATAGGCAAAGGAGTAGTGCGTTCTTTAAGTTCATTTATTTAGACTAATTCTACGCAGCAAAAATGTAACAATACGCCTCCGGCAGCAATACCTCAAATAAGGTATAATCAAAAAGCCCCCGAATCATCAGTGATGAATCGAGGGCCTTTGGTAGGATTGAGAGGCGTTTAGCGCTTACTTCTTATCGTCTTTTACTTCTTCGAAGTCAACATCGGTTACTTCGGCGTCAGCTGAGTTGGCATTGGCATTGGCATTAGCACCAGCACCTGCATCTGCGCTACCTGCATTGTTATACATATCTTGAGAAGCCGCTTGGAAAGTAGCATTCAAGGTATCCATTGCAGCACGAATAGAATCGAGGTTTTTCTCTGCATGTGCTTTTTTCAAGTCTTCGAGATTAGCTTCGATCTGCGATTTTTTGTCGGCAGGAAGTTTATCACCGAACTCTTTCAATTGCTTTTCTACTTGGAAAATCAAGGTATCAGCTTGGTTCACCAAATCGGCTTCCTCTTTTGCTTTGCGATCGCTATCGGCATTGGCCTCTGCTTCACGCTTCATGCGCTCGATATCATCTTTGCTAAGTCCGCTAGACGCTTCGATGCGGATAGACTGGGTTTTGTTGGTAGCCTTATCTACAGCAGATACGTGAATCAAACCATTCGCATCGATATCGAAGATTACTTCAATTTGAGGAACACCGCGTGGTGCTGGTGGAAGTCCATCGAGGTGGAAACGACCAATGGTGCGGTTGTCGCGAGCCATAGCGCGCTCACCTTGCAACACGTGAATTTCTACGCTAGGTTGATTGTCGCTAGCGGTAGAGAACACCTCCGACTTTTTCGTTGGAATAGTCGTGTTCGCTTCAATCAATTTGGTGAATACACCACCCATGGTTTCAATACCTAATGAAAGCGGAGTAACGTCGAGAAGCAATACATCTTTCACTTCACCGGTCAATACACCACCTTGGATAGCTGCACCAATAGCAACCACTTCATCCGGATTTACTCCTTTGCTTGGTTCTTTACCGAAGTATTTTTTCACCGCCTCTTGAATAGCAGGGATACGTGTAGAACCACCCACAAGAATTACTTCTTGAATATCGCTTACACTTAATCCTGCTTTTTTCAAAGCACTAGCACAAGGGGCAATGGTGCGTTGAATAAGGCTATCGGCCAACTGTTCGAATTTAGCGCGAGTTAATGAGCGCACTAAGTGTTTTGGAATACCATCTACTGGCATGATGTAAGGCAAGTTGATCTCTGTTGAAGAAGAGCTCGACAACTCGATTTTTGCCTTCTCAGCAGCTTCTTTCAAGCGCTGAAGTGCCATTGGATCTTTGGTCAGATCAATATTGCCGTTTTCGTTTTTAAACTCTTGTACCAACCAATCAATGATCACTTGGTCAAAGTCATCACCACCAAGGTGAGTATCACCATCTGTAGAGAGTACTTCAAATACGCCATCGCCAAGTTCTAGAACTGAAACGTCGTGAGTACCACCACCGCAGTCGAAAACAGCAATTTTCATATCGCTCATTTTCTTGTCGAGGCCGTAGGCCAAGGCTGCTGCTGTAGGCTCGTTGATGATACGCTTCACTTTCAAACCCGCAATTTCACCGGCTTCTTTAGTAGCTTGACGCTGAGCATCGTTGAAATAGGCAGGAACTGTAATTACCGCTTCTGACACTTCATGTCCGAGGTAATCTTCTGCTGTTTTCTTCATTTTTTGAAGAACCATTGCAGATATTTCTTGAGGCGTGTACATACGATCGTCGATTTTCACTCGAGGAGTGTTACCATCGCCGCGCACAACGCTGTATGGAACGCGGGTAGCTTCTTTTTGACTTTCGTCGTAGCTGCTACCCATAAAACGTTTGATTGAATAAATCGTCTTTGTAGGGTTGGTAATGGCTTGACGTTTTGCTGGATCACCAACTTTACGCTCGCCACCTTCTACGAATGCTACGATAGAAGGAGTGGTGCGTTTTCCTTCGCTGTTTTCGATAACCATCGGCTCGTTACCCACCATCACGGAAACACATGAGTTGGTTGTTCCGAGGTCAATACCTATAATCTTGCTCATGATTTTTAAATCTTTGGTCGGCCGTAGTCAATCATAGTGCCACAGCGCAGAATCTGCCATATTCGGCAAAGATGTCAGATTTTGTTAAAAACACGCTTCCTTTTTGACCGATTGACCCCGCCAACTGTCAGTTAATGAACCTATACGGCATAAAAAAGGCCTGTTTGTGTATGACAAACAGGCCTTCTATGTTGAGCTGAAACGAAGGGCGAGTGATGATCATTCACCCCTTATTTCACGACTAGTTTTTGCTAGGCTTGCCACCTTGAACCGGAGTGGGTTCTACTTGTGGGCGAGCTCCACCTTTGGCATCTGGACCACCCGTGCTATTTGGAGCGCGGCGACCAAGGCGTTTTTCAAACATCAAGTGGGTTTCATTTTTACCACCTACCACGATTTGGTAGCTAGAAATGTACTTGAATCCAATGCTTGACAAATAAGCCGTAATATCTGGAACGCTGCTGATTTGTGTAGAACGCAATTCAGTCAACTGAGCCGTAAGATCTTTATCTTGAATATTGGCCATTTGCTCACGTCCATAATCAACACGAATAGAAGAACCAACAGAAGTTTCTGCAATGATTACTTCCAAATGAACCGCTTCAGGATTGGATACACTGAACTGACCTGTTTTTTGCTTTTCACCTTCTTGAGTTTGTGGTTTCGACTGAGCAAAACCGAATACCGGAGCAGCCATCATGGCCACTAACAAAAATTTCTTCATTTCTATTTTCATTTTTAGTTGTGCCAAATGTAGCCAAATACAGTGCCACTGCCACCGCATTAACAAAGCATTAGAATATCTTTTCATCAAGGCAATTTCAACAAGAAATCTTCTTTCTCTCTACCTTTTTGAAAAAGAACAATACCGAAGTGAAAAAAGTCGAGACTGAGCGTAACACGAGCATGCGCCTTTATAAATTGCCATGCGCGCTCCATTCCAGGTGACCAATGAATGTCATCAAACACCAGAATACTTTGATCGTCGCAATAATCGAGAATTTGTAAGAAGTAATCGATCGTGGGCTGCTCAGCATGATGCCCATCTATCCAAGCGAAGTTCACCTTCCCCATTTTTTTGAGCACCGAACCCAATTGTTCTTGAAAGCTACCATGGATGAGCTGCACATTTGTGACACCCAAGCGAGCCAAGTTCTTTTGCGCCTGGTCAACCAAACTCTTCGCGCCTTCGATACTGTACACTTGTGCTGCTGCATTGGCCTTGGCCAAATAAGCTGTGCTCATTCCGAGATTGGTTCCTAGTTCCAAAATGTTCTGAGGCTTCAATTCATTCACCAATCGAAATAAGATCTGAGCATGCGGTGCTGGATTTGCCGCTGAGGCGACAATCGATGCTATCGAGCGATGAGCATTCGACCCTTTGCGTGAACCAGCGCCCAGATCCTCTATGGTTAAAACCGTAGGATCTTTGACCAACTGATGGCGCAATTGCTCAATCTCATCGAAGCAAAAAAAATGTTTGTCACTTCGCAGAACTTGCGTGATCCAATAAAATACTAACGGGGAATGCACACCATGCGGACCTCGCGCCTGTATGCGGTGTTTTATCCAAGCTTTCGCTTCAAACAAGGCGCTCACGCACTTCCCTTTTTGAGTTGCTCTATTTCTTTTTTCAGTTGCTGGATTTCGGACATTAAATCAGGTAATTTTTTAAACCCTACATAAGACTTCTTATAGTCCATGATGCCGAAAGCAGGCGAACCCTGAACGATGGTGTTGGGTTCTTTGATGTCACCCGCTATTCCCGATTGAGCAGCAATCTTGGTGCCCTCGGCAATAGAGATGTGACCAACAATGCCCACTTGCCCACCGATCATGCAATTTTTACCAATACGCGTGCTACCCGCCACTCCTGTTTGAGCTGCGATCACCGTATTCTCTCCGATCTCCACATTATGCGCAATTTGAATCAGATTGTCCAGCTTCACGCCTCTTCTAATAATAGTAGAACCCAATGTGGCTCTGTCAATAGTAGTGTTGGCACCCACTTCTACGTGGTCTTCCAAAATCACATTACCTATTTGCGGAACTTTGCTGTAATTATTCTCCGAATTGGGGGCAAAGCCAAATCCATCACCGCCAATGATAACCCCACTGTGTAGGGTACAGTGCGCGCCTATTTTACAATCGTTGTAGATGCGAACGCCAGAAAATAAAATTGTTTTTTCACCAATAGAAACGCCGGTTGCAACAGAACAACCTGCATTGATCTGGCAACCGTTTCCTATAACGGCTCCAGTGGCCACATGAACCAAAGGACCGATGTAAACGCCTTCACCAATAGAAGCGCCGTCTTCAATTACAGCCGACGCATGAATACCCGGAGCAGGCTGACGAAATTGATTGTAGGCCTCAAGCAATTTTGCGAATGCACCATAAGCATCTTCTACACGAATCAAGGTTAAGGTGCTCGGCAGTGCTTGCTCAGCGGCAAAATCGTTACTTACAATAGCGATACTTGCACCAGTGGTATAGATGTATGAAGCATATTTTGGGTTCGCCAAAAACGTAAGCGTTCCTGGTGTTCCCTCTTCAATTTTAGAAAGATTGCTCACTGCAGCGTCAGCATTTCCTTCCACTTGACCACCGAGCATTCCGGCAATTTGACTCGCTGTAAATTTCATAGGGCGAATATAATTCGTTTATTGATGCGCTTTCATACGCTTCTATTACCTTTTCAATAGCCCGTTACCAATAGGTTTAAGGCTCCTTTCTCCGAGCATTTTTGATACTTCTGATATGCCTTTACCGCGCGCATTCGAATAGCGGCATCCGTTTCCCCCCGCACATAGCCCGTAAGTGCATCATGCAAGGTATATGCCTCTGGGCACATTAAATGAGTGGTCCATAATATGGGACGTGCACCCGTTTCCCTTACGGCTTCTTTGAAATAATTTCTACTTGCACATGCCAAAATAATCACAGCCCTTTGCTTGCTGTCCTTTTTTACAAAACCTCTGTCTAATGTAAAGTCCATCAAACCGTTATGACCAATATAGGCAATCAGGTCTGCTCCACCGTAAATGGGTATCTTTTGCCCATTCACGTCTAATGTCTCACTTAATTCTCCGCTGCTGCTTTTCAAAAAATCGTAGGTACATGTTTTTATGTATTGCCCATCGTAGGCATCGGCAACCAAATAAACATCTTGATTGACATGTTTAAAAATACACCGTTCCAAACGCATTCCATTGGCGGCATCTGTCCGAAGCCATTTCCACTCTGTGCTTTTTTTAAAATAAGTTCGAATTCCATAACCACAACCCCAATACAAATTAGCATTTGGGTTTTGTCCGTTCCCTATCTTCTCCGGAACGGGCACTATACCTTGATACTTGTTATCGCATAATGCAACAAACACATGAATGACCCTTTGCGTTTCTACAGCATGCTCTGCAGGCATTGGTGAGGAAGCCTGACATTTTTTTCCCGGTATAAAAAAAACGAATGCTCCGTTTATCAGGAAGAATAGAAATAATCGCATGAAAATGGTTTTGGAATACGATGAACGATAAAACAACTCGAATATTCTATCGGCGCATTTTTACACCAAGAGAAGCGAGATGATCAAAGAAATGCGCATAACTCTTCGAAACACATTCTGCACCCGTGATGGTGATTTTATCCCCATTTAAGGCCAATATCGCCGCAGCCATGGCTATGCGATGATCGCCGTGAGCGCTCATGGTGCACGGACGAATATGTCCCGGGTAAATTTTCATTTCGTCGCCGCGCGTCACTATTCGAATATTCGCTTTAGCAAACTCGTCAGTCAACACTTTCGCCCGGTTACTTTCTTTGTGCACTAAGCGTTCAGCTCCTGTAATGGTGCATACTCCGTTGGCATAGGCTGCAAGTGCTACCAAAGGAGGAAACAAATCAGGACAATCAGTCGCATCAAATTCAAAGGCTTCTATCGAATTGCGCTGAACCCAATAACCATTCTTTTGCTTTCGCACGGTGGCACCTACCGCTTTGATTACTTCGAGTATGGCAGAATCTGCCTGCGAGAAGTCTAATGAAAGTCCTTTGATGAGTACGCCCTCATCTGCTGCGATAGCAGCGGCAACAAATAAAAACGAAGCTCCACTCCAATCTCCTTCTATGGCAAATTGCCTGGGTTGAAATGGTTGATTGCCTTTTATCGTAAATTCTTGATAAGCCTTGTGTTTAATCTCCGCTCCAAAATACTTGGCCATTTCCATGGTGAGATCGAGATAAGGCGTGCTTTTAGCATCTTTCACTTTTAATACCGTTGTCTTCTCTGCTTGCGTGCATGCGAGTATTACACCAGTAATAAATTGGGAGGATAAACTGCCATCCATCTCGGCTTTACCGCCCGTCAAAGGTCCTTTTACCTTCACAGGCAATCGTCCATTCAACGAACTCACCTGAGCTCCAAGTTGAGGAAGCACTTTTACAAACTCATCGAATGGTCGAGTAAGCAAGCTTTTTTCTCCATTGATGGTAATGCCTTCGTCATATAAAGCAGCTAAAGGGGTAAACATACGTGAGGCTAAACCCGATTCTACGCATTGGATATTCGGTTTAGGGTTGCGAATACCGGCTGTAGAATTATGAGGAAAACCGCCGCGAATAACAACTGTATCTCCACTGCGCGTAATGACAGCTCCTAGTGCTTGCGCCGCTCGAATGGCGGCTTCGCAGTCATCACTATCGGGAAAATGAAGTAAGGTAGATTCACCATTTGCTAAAAGGGCGCATGCTACGGCGCGCTGGGCAATGCTTTTGCTGCCGGGTGCTTGCACCTCACCACTGATAGCCGATGGATAAACCTCTACCTTCATTTTCTACCGAGGTAAATGGTGGCAATGCCTCCGCTTACCGGTATACACTTCGTATCGGTATAACCCACTTTTTTCATCACATTCAAAAAATCTTCGCCATCTGGAAACGCATTTACCGACTCTGGCAAATAGGTGTAGGCGCGTGAATCTTTTGAAACGATTTTGCCCAGTGTAGGCATGATAAAACGGAAGTAAAACTGGAACAATTGCTTAACCGGAAACTTACGAGGACGCGAAAACTCTAGCACGATTCCCAAAGCTCCTGGCTTTAATACGCGATTCATTTCTGCTAATCCCTTTTCGAGATTTTCAAAATTGCGAACGCCAAAAGCAACTGTAAATCCATCGAAGGTATTGGCTTCAAAAGGAAGATTCTCAGAGTCTGCTTTGCGCAACTCAATGAGCTTATCCCATCCTTTTTCTTTGATCTTTTTGCGGCCCACATCGAGCATGCCTTCACTGATATCAATGCCCACTATTTTGTCGGCATTGAGTTTCATGCGCACAGCCTCCATAGCAAAATCTGCCGTGCCCGTGGCTACATCTAACACCAATTTAGGCTGTTCTTTTTTCAAAATGCGAATGGCCTTTTTTCTCCAAAGAATATCAATTCCTAACGAAAAAAAGTGATTCAAAAAATCATAACTGTGAGCAATGTTATCGAACATCGATTCGACTTCTTGCTTTTTTCCAGTTTGATTGTATGGCCTAACTACGTTTTGTTCCATGTGAGTTGATTCGGGTATAAAAGTACCCTATCGAAAATTTGTTCACTGTCCTATCTAGAAATATCCATTATTTCTTGATTTGGATCAAAAGCCTCACTCTTGCGACAAGTGCTTTACCGCCTCTTCCAATAAGCGCGATTTGTCCACTGGAGCTACGCCAACCTTTTCGCACACCAATCCTCCGGCGAGGTTCGACAATCGTGCAATTGACGCAGGATCCCATTGACAAGCTAATGCCAAGGCTGCAACACTAATCACCGTATCGCCTGCACCGGAGACATCAAGAATCTCTCTTTCATGCGCAGGTTGGTGAATGAAGTGATTGCCGTCTTTGATCATTACACCTAATTCCGATAAGGTAACCATGGTGTAAGTTGAATTGAGGCGTGCAGACAATTCATTCATGGCCGACTCGAGAGCCGCCATGTCTTTTTTATCAAAATCTACATTCAACCCTTCTTTCAACTCTTTCAAGTTCGGCTTGAAAAGAGTAGAACCAACATAAGAGAAGAAATGTTCTTTCTTCGGATCTACAGCTGTTGGAATGCTCTTCTCTTGAGCCCATCCCAAAACGGTTTGGATCACCTTTTCTGTGAGCACACCTTTGTTGTAGTCTTCAAAAATGATGACATCTATTTTTTGACGATCCAAGATGAGTCGGATACAATCTAACAAGTTGCGTTCGTCCGTTGGTGAAAGCGGTGTTGTAATTTCTTCATCGATCCTCACAATGTGGTGACCGCCAGAAATCACGCGTGTTTTCACCGTTGTCATTCGATTAGCAGAATCGATAATACCCTCGGTACTGAACCCTGTTTCTTTCGCTGTTTTGCGGAATATATCGCCTTTGTTGCCATCGCCCACCACCGAGCACATAATGGCCTTTGCACCAAGACTTTTAACGTTCAATGCCACGTTTGCGGCACCGCCCAATCTATTTTCTTTGCGTTGAACATGCACTACGGGCACTGGAGCTTCAGGTGAGATGCGCTCTACCTTTCCCCAATAGTAAGCATCGATCATCACATCACCTACAATAAGCACAGTGAGATCGTTGAACTTTTCGAAAAGCTGATGCAGTTGTTCTTTTTTCAAGTTGGTCTATGAATTAATCGTGGAGAGCTTCTAATGCTCGCTGAATGCGAGTAATGGCTTCGGTTAATATTTCTTCTGATGCCGCATAAGAAATACGAATGCAATTCGCATCGCCAAATGCTTCACCAGTTACCACTGCCACCAATTCCTTTTCTAACATGTAAAGCGAAAGATCTGTGGCATTGTTGATCACTTTATCACCGTATCGTTTTCCGAAGTAGGCCGAAACATCGGGGAAAAAGTAAAAAGCGCCTTCGGGCAGGTTGATCTTGATGTTTGGAATTTGCTCGAGCAACCCATGCACAAGATCGCGGCGTTTGTGGAAGGTTTTGATCATAAAATCAACAACCGATGCATCTGCCTCCACCGCCGCTTTCGTGGCCATCTGTGCGATTGAATTGGGGCCGCTAGTGATTTGTCCTTGCATCTTTGTGCAGGCATCGGCAATCCATTTTGGTGCGCCAATGTAACCAATGCGCCAGCCCGTCATAGCGAAGGCCTTCGAAACACCATTTACTGTAATGGTGCGTTCAATCATATTTCCAAATTGAGCAATACTGGGCGTTTTACCCGTAAAGTTGATCAACTCATAGATCTCGTCGCTGATCACATAAAGATCTTCCTTCTTTTCAATGATCTCTGCAAACGCTTTTAATTCGGCTTCGTTATAAACCGAACCTGTTGGATTACAAGGCGAGCTGTAGATGATCAATTTCGTTTTATCGGTGATCGCTGCTGACAACTGCGCAGGAGTGATTTTGTAATCATTTTCAACTGTTGCCAAAACCTCTACTACTACTCCACCTGCAATTTTTACCAACTCAGAATAACTCACCCAATAAGGGCTAGGCATGATTACTTCGTCACCAGGATTAACCAATGCTAAGATGGCGTTTGCCAAAGCTTGCTTCGCTCCAGTTGAAATGACAATTTGATCAGCCGAGTATGTTAAACCGTTATCGCGTTCAAATTTTTTAGCGATGGCTTGGCGCACATCGAGAAATCCATTTACTGGCGGATAATGGGTAATGTTATCGTCTAACGCTTGTTTTGCTGCGTTTTTGATAAAACCGGGCGTATCAAAATCGGGTTCACCCAAACTTAAGCTCACCACCTTATGTCCTTTCTGGGCCAATTCGCGGCTCATTCTGGCCATAGCCAAGGTAGCCGATTCGGTAATGCTATTGAGTAAATCCGATACTTGTCCGGCTTTTGTTGCTGTTTTTTCCATTGCTATCAATTCTCCCCTTTCGGGAATAGGGCACAAACTTAGAAAAGATGAAGGGACGAAAGGCCGTTTTAGCTGATTTTATACTACTTTTCGTTTATGCCTTTTCTAGTCATTGCCAACGGAAGCAAGCCAAAAGCCGTGGAACTATTGCTCCGCCTCCAATCCACGCAACCTAAAGAACTAACTGTCACCTACTTTAAAACCGAGTACCCGCTGCATGCAGAAGAATACATCAGACAACAGGGCTCTAGCTTCGAAATGCTGATTTGTATTGGTGGTGATGGTACCGTGCATGAATGTGTAAACGGGGTGATGCAGCTAGCCGCTCATGAGCGACCTGCCCTTTTTTTGGTGCCCAGAGGAACAGGCAATGATTTTTCCCGACTTTTCCATCCTACCCAACACATTTGGAAAACCATTGCTGCGGCGCCACAGCACTGGGCTGATGTGATGAAAGTTGAAAACGAAAAAGGAGAGATCCGATATTGTGGAAACATTGGTGATGCCGGACTCGGCGCTGCCGTAGTAAAAAATGCCAACAAACTGCCCGCAGCCATTAAAGGATCACCACGATTTGCTGCAGCTATCGTGCAAACGCTATTGAGTTATAAAAAGCAATACATGCACTTTCAAAGTGACCACGAATCACTGAAAAAACGTTTTCTCACCATTGCTTTTGCCAAAGGAAAGTACTTTGGTAGTGGAATAGGAATAGCACCCGATGCGCAACTCACTGATGGTCGCATTCACCTCACTTTGATTGGCGAAGTGAATCTTCTTCAGTATTTGCGCTACCTGCCCCAACTGAAACAAGGGAAAAAAGTAAATCACCCAGAAGTGCTCTATACCTCCGCTAAAAAAATATCAATTAGCGGAACAGGCGAAGTGGAATTAGATGGTGAAATCGGTTTTGAACTTCCTGTTCAAATAACCCTTATTCCCAAGGCCGTTCGCTGGGTTGGTGAATTAAGATAGATCCCATTCTTTGCCCGTGCGAAAAACAGTTCCTTTGAAAAAGGCTACGGTTTTTTTATCCTGATTAAAAACAGTAATGGAATAAAGCCCTGTTCGGTTAGTCAGGTTCAGCTCTTTTACTTCCGTTTCGAGCACATCCCCTTCTTGAATGGGTGCCACGTGCGAAATGCTGGTTTCTATGGATACCGATTGGATACCATGGCTATTGCTCGCAAAGGCCAAAGCACTATCGGCAAGAGAATAAGTGATGCCTCCATGACCAATTCTAAAACCGTTGAGCATTTCTGACCGAACGATCATTCGGAGGCGAGAAATACCCGGGCCGTCTTCGAGGCGTTCTATGCCTAGCCATTGAGAAAATGGATCATTATTATACATTTTGTCTACTACGAGACGAGCGCGATCTTGAGCAGTCATGACTTATCGTTGAATAGAAACATCATACAGTTTTTTGTAAAGACCATTTTTGGCTAGTAACTCTTGGTGAGTTCCCATTTCGGCCAATCTGCCTTTATCCATTACTAATATACGATCCGCTTTTTGGATCGTTGATAACCGGTGTGCAATGACTAGGCTCGTGCGTCCTTTGGTTAATTGCTCCGTTGCTTTTGAAATCAGTAATTCAGATTCGGTATCGACACTTGAAGTCGCTTCATCGAGCACCACAATACTTGGATTTTGGAGATAAGCGCGCACAAAAGAAAGCAACTGTCTTTGACCAACGGAGAGCATACCTCCGCGTTCCTTCACATCAAAGTCATAGGTACCTGGCAGTCGTTCAATGAACTCATCAGCTCCCACTAATTGCGCAGCTTGTTTTACTTGATCCAATGAAATATCTTCTCGGTATAAGGTCAAATTGTTTTTAATCGAATCGCTGAACAAAAAAACATCTTGTAAAACAAGTCCAATTTGACTGCGTAGATGATGCAAGGAATAATCTTGAATAGGCAAACCATCAATGGTCAATGAACCCGATTGAATATCGTAAAACCGATTGAGCAAACCAGCGATGGTTGATTTTCCAGCCCCCGTTGGGCCCACGATGGCCACCATTTCGCCCGCTTTAATATCGAGGCTAAAACCATTTAAAATCACCTGATCAGGCACATAAGAAAATTGAACCTCCTTAAACGATATATCGCCTTTGATGGGCACTTCGCGATGAGTTTCACGAGCTGACTGCGACTGTTCTGTATCGAGCAAACCAAAAACTCGTTCTGCATTTACCACACCCATTTGAAGCACATTAAAGTTATCGGCCATCTGGCGAATGGGGCGATACATCATGGTAATGAACATGGAAAACTCGAGCATTTCTCCAGCCGACATTTCAAAGTGAAGTGCACTTTTAACTCCCCACCACAGTAAGAGTGCTACCGAAAGTGCTGACAACAATTCTACCACTGGAAAAAATATAGAGTACGCCCAAATGCCCCGTATATGAGCATTTCGGTGTTCCTTATTGATTTGATCAAACTTTTTTTCCTCTTGTTTTTCGCGGTGAAAAAGTTGGACAATACTCATCCCCGTTACATGCTCTTGTATGAACACATTGATGCGCGCTACTTCATTTCTAACGTCGTTAAAAGAGCTTTTGACGGCTTGCTGAAAAATGCGCGTAGCATAAAGTAACAGTGGTATTGGAAGCACAACAATCAATGTCATTTTCCAATCGGTATAAAACATAAAACCGATAATGACCAACAGCTTCAATATGTCGCGTGCAATGTCTAAAACGCCAACCGAAAAAACTTCTGCGATACCGTCAATATCGCTAATGTGGCGAGTTACCAATTGCCCTACTGGTGTTTTATCAAAGTAGCCCAACTTAAATTTCACGGTATGTTCGTAGAGTTCCGAACGTAAATCGAGTGTAATCTTTTGCGCGATTTTATTAGCGATATAGGTTTGATAAAACTGAATCAATGATTCGCCCAACAAGACTAACACAAATGCGATGGCGGTGTTTCTCACGCCCGTATAATCACCATTGGGAATTTGTTCGTCGAGCATAATGCGCATTTGCTCCGGCCGAATGATGGTGATGATAGATAAAAAGAAAACAAGAAAAGCGGTGAAGTAAAACGATCCACGGTAGGGTTTACTGCGACTGTATAGCCGAGTAAAAATACCTACATCGAATGCCTTACCAGATTTTGTGGACATGGGCACGAAAGTCCGTCAAAAAAATGGTTTTCTGCAAGAAAAAAATCACAAACAAAAAAGCCGTTCCTGAGACAGGAACGGCTTTTAAGGATAAAAGTCGGTTATATCTTAGTGAACCAAGTGGCTCGTTGCAATCACTTTGTTATTGCTGATCACTTGCAACAAGTAGTGGCCAGTGGCCAAGCCAGCTACGTCAGCGTGAGCGTGCACCAAACCAGCAGGGTGATTTGCGCTGTAGATGTCCGCTACTTTCAAACCAGTGAGGGTATAAACAGAAACGGTAACATTACCTGCATAAGCTAAATTGAAATCCATGTTTACGAAGTCAACCGCTGGATTAGGATAAAGAGACATGTTTTTGTTCAACTTATCCAACTCTGAAATAGCCGTAGCAGAAGCAGGTGTAATCACTTGAGATAAAGTGTAAATATGGTCACCATTTTCGCTTCCATTGTTGTTCGTAGCATTACCTGCTGCATAAACGGTTACATTACCAATATTAGTAGCTGGAGCAGTCCAAGTGAAGGTCCACGTGTGAGCGCCTGATGAAGCACCACCATTCATGGTGTGCACGATATTGCGGCGTTGGAAACCAGAAACTGTTTTTGTTTTAATTTGTGATCCTGTTCCTGGTGTAAGGGTACCCGCATTATCGCCGTTGCTTTGTAAACACTCAAGGCCAATGCCAAACAAACTGCGACCTGCTTCGGTAACGTTAATCGAAAACGTATAAGTTTGACCTGGCACATATTGCCAATTGGTCATATTGCTAGAGGTTAATTCCATTGTTCCACCGCCAGTATTGACAGTAGTACCGGTGTGGCAAGTAGATTGATTGCAGGAAGATTCTCCAGGAGAACCTGTAGCTCCGGCTTTACCGTTTTCATCTTCTACACCTGAGGTAAGTAATATAACTGTGGCTAATCCAAAGAATAGAGTTAAGTAGCGTTTTTTCATGAATATAGTTTTATGCTTATCAATACAACGAAGAAACGAAATTCCCTCCAAAAGATGAGGTACCTTTTAACCAATTAAGAACAAATGAATGCTCAATGGGAAAAATCAAGGATAAACAACACGGGTAAGCGATAGTCCCGAAGCTTTGACACTTTCACCAGCCATTGAACGATTGCCACTTTCTAGCACGTCTTTCATTTCCTCAATGGTTAACTTTCCCCGACCTACCATGATTAAGGTCCCTACCACTGCTCTTACCATGTTTCGCAAAAAACGATCGGCAGTGATGTGAAAAACCAACTTTGATCCATTCTGAACCCAGCGTGCTTCGCGCACATCGCAGATGGTTGTTTTCTGCCCTCCGCCAGCTTTGCAAAAACAAGCGAAATCGCCTTTTTTGATTAACAATTGAGCCGCCTTGTTCATCGCGTCCACATCCAATTCCCAAGGGTAATAAGTAGAAAACCGATGAACAAAAGGATCTCGCACTTGATGAATGTGATACTCATAAGAACGCTCAATGGCATCGAAACGCGCGTGAGCTTTATTATGCACGGGATAAATATCAAACACAGCAATATCCCAAGGAAGCAGTTGATTGATTTTAAACAGCAAATCTGGAATATTAGCTATTTCCTTTTCGGCATTAAAATGCAAGAAGAATTCACTAGCGTGCACACCTGTATCTGTGCGACCGCAGCCGATGGTAACCACCGTTGTTTGGCGCAATAATTTGCGCAAAGCCGCCTCCATTTCCGCTTGAACACTGTGCCCATTGGGTTGTCGTTGCCAGCCGTGGTAGTTGGTACCATCGTAAGCGAGGCGCATAAAATAGCGGGGCCAAAGTGTGCCTTCAGTATTTTCTACGATGTCCGATGGTAGTTCCGTCATGCTGCAAAAATAGCGGATTGGGAATAAAAAAGGCCGTCCGGGTTAAACCTGGACGGCCCAAAATATTTTACATGAGCTTATGCCCAGTTAGCGATTTTCTCAGCTTTGTAAGCACCAGCTTCCAATTTTTCACGCACCTTCTTGAAGCTCTCAATGGTGTAATTCACATCTTCTAGAGAGTGAACAACCGTTGGAATCAAGCGGAGCATGATCACATCTTTCGGAACAACAGGATACACTACAATGGAGCAGAAAATACCATAGGTTTCGCGAAGATCGAGGGTCACGTTAGTGGCTTCTCCCAAAGAACCTTTGAGGAATACAGGGGTAACTACCGAGTTGGTGTGACCAATATCAAAACCTGATTCTTTCAAACCACCTTGAAGGGCGCGAGCTACATCCCACAGTTTGGTTTGCAGTTCAGGGCGAGTGCGGATCATATCCAAACGCTTCAATGCACCAATAACGATAGGCATTGGAAGAGCTTTGGCAAATGTTTGTGAGCGCATGTTGTAACGCATATACTCGATAACGTGTTCGTCAGAAGCAACGAAAGCACCTACGGTGGCCATCGCCTTAGCGAAGGTGCCGAAGTACACATCCACTTCATCCATTACACCTTGGAACTCAGCGGCACCGCGTCCGTTAGCGCCGATAGAACCGAAACCGTGAGCATCGTCGATGAACAAACGGAAACCGTATTCTTTCTTGAATTTTACAATATCAGCGATACGACCTTGGTCACCTGCCATACCAAAAACACCTTCGGTAAGAACAAGGATACCACCGCCTGTTTCGTCGGTTACGCGCTTCGCGTGCTTCAACATTTTTTCGAAGCTTTCCATGTCATTATGCTGGAAAACGAAACGCTTACCATGGTGAAGACGAACACCGTCCACCATACAAGCGTGACATTCGCTGTCATATACTACAACGTCGTTGCGACCGAGTAAACACTCGATAGCCGACATACACCCTTGATAACCGAAGTTGAGAAGGAAGGCATCCTCTTTACCCATAAACTCGGCTAATTCTTGCTCGAGTTGTTCGTGGTATTTGGTTTGACCGCTCATCATACGAGCGCCCATTGGGTAAGCCATACCCCATGCAGCTGCTGCATCAGCATCTGCCTTGCGGATTTCCGGATCGTTAGCAAGACCCAGGTAATTGTTCAAGCTCCAAACGAGAACAGGTTTTCCGCGAAATGTCATGTGAGCTCCTAACTCGCCTTCCAACTTTGGAAAAGTGAAGTATCCATGAGACTCTTTAGAATGTTGACCGAGTGGTCCACGATTCTTTTTGATTCTTTCAAAAATATCCAAGGCTATTGATTTTAAGTTCTTGAGTGCACAAAGTTAAACAATACTCTCGTTTTTTTTAAGTTTGAAGGACTGCGTTGTCAACAGGCGGTGGAGAATTCCTGTAGTAAAAGAAGGATTTTGTCCGTCATAGTTGAGGAAATGACTATTTTTGCCACCCTGATGAAGAATTTTATCCTTTTCATACTTGTTGTTGCCGTCACCGCGAGTTGCAGTGATTATAATAAGCTATTGAAAAGCACTGACGTTGAGAAAAAATACACTGCGGCTGTTGAGTATTATAAAAACGGTGAGTGCTACAAATCCCTTCCTCTTTTGGAAGAACTGATCGGGCTTACCCGCGGTACTCAAAGAGCTGAGGACGTTTATTATTATTACGCACAGTCCCAGTACTGCATAAAAGACTACTATTCAGCCAACTACTTCTTCAAAAACTTTACTAAGACCTTCAGCAATAGCGCGAGAGCTGAGGAATGTCAGTTTTTAGCCGCTATATGCAGCTACAATTTATCGCCCCAGTACTCTCTTGATCAACAAGATACCAAAACGGCGGTGGACGAATTTCAGTTGTTTTTGGACAAATTCCCCAATTCGGCCTTGCGAGACAGTGCTAACAACATGATTATCAGACTCAACGCTAAGATTGAGAAGAAGCATTTTGAAATAGCTACCGGCTATGCCACCACCCAAAAATTCAAAGCAGCGACTAGCGCTCTGAAGAATTTTATGATCGACTTTCCGGCCTCACCCTACCGCGAGGAAGCCCTTTATTTGATTGTCAAATGCCAATTTGAATATGCCGAGGGAAGCATTGAATCGAAGAAACTTGATCGATATCGCTCAACAAGCGAATCTTATATTACCTTTGCATCCGCTTTTCCTCAAAGTAAGTTTTTAGCCGAGGCTGAGACATATTATGAAAAAAGCAGAAAACAAATTGAACGGCTAACCGCTTCAAATACCCCGTAAGATGAGTAACTATAAAAATAGCAACGCAGCAAAATCAACCATCACCCGCGACACTGACCAGTTGTACAACCAGGTAGATGGCAATCTTTTCGAAGCTGTAGTTCTCCTTTCTAAGCGCGCTAACCAAATTGGCCGCGAAATGAAAGAAGAGTTGAACCAAAAGCTCGAAGAGTTCGGTTCAAGCCAAGATAACTTGGAGGAAGTATTCGAAAACCGCGAACAAATCGAGATTTCACGTCACTATGAGCGCTTACCTAAGCCTCAGTCGATTGCTGTTCAGGAATTGATCGACGGTAAAATTTTCTACCGTTACCCAGAAGAACAGAAATAATTTCTAAAACACCAGCCGGTGTTTTCAGACAATATATAAGCTCACCAAAGCCACGAAAGTGTACATTTGGTGAGCTTTTTTAATTCTAAGACAACCTACCTTCATGTTGCTTCAAGATAAAAAGATACTATTAGCTGTTACTGGAAGCATAGCCGCTTACAAATCGGCTTACTTGGTGCGCCTATTAGTGCAAGCTGGAGCGCAGGTAAAGGTGATCATGTCTCCAGGGGCCTTAGAATTTGTTACTCCTTTAACTTTTTCTTCGTTATCAGGAAACCCCGTTTCCTCCGATTTTACCGAAAATAAAGACCAAGGTACTTGGACCAACCATGTGCACCTCGCCCTTTGGGCCGACTTGCTCGTTGTAGCTCCTGCTTCAGCAAATACGTTGTCTAAAATGGCCACTGGCCAAAGCGACAATTTTTTGCTCACCACCTACATGAGTGCACGATGTCCGGTAATGATTGCTCCGGCCATGGATCACGACATGTTTTTACATCCCGGCACGCAGGACAATTTGCGAAAACTTCAATCCTTTGGCCATCATATTCTTTCTCCAAAAGAAGGAGCATTGGCGAGTGGGTTAATTGGAAAGGGCCGCATGGTTGAGCCGGAAGAAATCGTGCAATCGGTGATGGACCATTTTCACCCGCACCTTCCTTTAAAAGGGAAAAAAGCGCTCGTAACTGCTGGCCCTACCTATGAAGCTATAGACCCTGTTCGTTTCATTGGCAATCACTCCTCGGGAAAAATGGGATTTGAACTGGCTCTCGCCTTGGCCGATGCTGGGGCGCAGGTGCAACTGATCAGTGGACCTAGCTCGCTGAATGTTCAACATCCATCCATTGAGCTCACTCGCGTATCCAGTGCTGCTGAAATGTTGAAGGCTTGTCAGGATCGATTTGAAGCCATGGATATTGCTGTAATGAGCGCTGCCGTGGCCGACTATCGCCCCGCCCATGTGGCCTCCGAAAAAATCAAAAAGAATGATGCCCAAATAACCTTGGAATTAGAAAAGACCGAGGATATAGCGGCAACATTGGGCAAGCTGAAAAAAGAAAATCAAAAACTCATTGGCTTTGCTTTGGAAACGGAAAACCTCAAAGAAAATGCCGTATCCAAACTGAACAAGAAAAACCTCGACTTCATCGTGCTCAACGACGCCAAAGCAGAAGGAGCAGGATTCAAATCGGACACCAACCAAATTACCGTAATTTGGCCGAACAATAAAGAGATACAATTTGGGTTAAAGGCCAAGTCGAAAGTGGCTAAAGACATCGTCGACGAAATTGTGAAGTTATTTTAGACATGAAAAAACAACTGCTATTACTCCTCGTTTTCCTTTCCTCCTTTTCCGGTTTTAGTCAGGAGTTAAACTGCGATGTAACCATCATTCCTCCCCGCGTGATGATTTCTGGTCCTGAAATTTTCAAGACCATGGAAACCGCGATTGAAGAATTCATCAATAATCGTAAATGGACCAAAGACACTTGGACCAATGAAGAGCGCATTCAGTGCACCATGCAGATTACGATTGAGAATCAAAAAAACCAACGTGAGTTTGAGGCCAATATTCAAGTAGGTAGTAGCCGCCCCGTTTACAACTCGGATTACAAAACTCCCGTTCTCTCGATCAATGATCGTGACTTCGATTTCACTTTTCAAGAAAACACCCAGATTCAATGGTCAAATGATCAACATCGCGACAACTTGAGCAGTGTGATCGCCTTTTATGCCAACCTTATCTTGGCGATGGATTACGATACCTTCTCAATGGAGGGTGGAACAGAATTCTACTCCACTTGCCAAACCATTATTTCAAATGCCCAAACAGCCGCAGAAGCAGGCTGGAGAGCCAACGATAAAGGATCGCCACAAAATCGTTTTTGGATCATCGAAAACATCCTTACACAAACGTTTAAACCCCTTCGCGAGTGCTTGTACAACTATCACCGCAATGGTATGGACAAGTTGTTTACGGAGATGACCACGGCCCGTAAGAATATGGCAGATGCGTTACAAGGACTTCGCAACATTCATAAAATAAAGCCTTCGTCGTATAACATGCAGATCTTCTTTTATGCGAAAGCCGACGAACTTGCCAACATATACAAACCCACTGAAGTGGCCGAAAAACAGCCCATTGTAGATCTGTGTAAGCTCATTGATCCGGGGAATATTTCGAAGTATGATAAGATCATGCAATAAAGTCGAAGCCGACTTATTCACATATATGCCATGCTGAAGAAAATGCGACCTACATTCGTATTTTCGTGAAGTAGAATCTGTGTATTGTGAACGTGTATGCTGAAACATTTATCTGTATCCAACTACGCTTTAATTGACAAAGTAAACCTCGATTTCGAATCGGGACTTACCGCTATTACTGGTGAAACAGGAAGTGGTAAATCTATTTTGTTGGGTGCTTTCGGATTGTTACTTGGCGAGCGTGCAGATAGCAAATCTATACGCGATACACAGCAAAAGTGTGTGATTGAAGCCACTTTTGATTTGTCCAATTTTGATCTTTCTTCTTTTTTTGAAGAACACGACCTCGACTATGATATCCAAACCACCATTCGCCGCGAAATAGCACCCGGTGGAAAAAGTAGATCCTTTGTGAACGATACGCCCGTGCAACTTCAGGCCTTAAAGGCATTAGGAGAGCAACTGGTAGATATACACAGCCAACACGAAAATTCCTTACTTGGAGAACGTGCCTTTCAGTTTCATGTAACCGATGCTTTCGCTCGCCATCATGAATTGATGAAGCACTATAAACTTCAATTTGCGAAATACAAACAACTGCATGCCGAGTTAAACGAGTGTTTGAGCAACGAACAACGCATGCGTGAAGAGCTCGATTTTTTTCAATTTCAACTGACGGAATTAGAAAAAATCAACCTTGAAAGTATTCACCAAGCTTCCTTAGAGCAAGAGTTAGAAACGCTGAATAACGCTGAAGCTATTAAAGGCGCCCTCAACCAAACGTCAGAGCTCATTGAGGGTGAACGACAAAGCATTTTGAGTGCGCTTCAAATGGCCCGTCAATCCTTGGGCAAAGTGTCTGCTTTCAATCCTCAAACGGAAGAACTTTCTAACCGCATCGAAAGCTGTTACATTGAGCTGAAAGAAATTGCTCGTGAAGCTGCTCTCTTGGATAACGGCATTCACTATGATCAAGCGCGCATTGATCGCATACAAGAAACTTTAAACGTGGTGTATCAGCTCGAGCAAAAACACCGCGTGCAGTCCATTGAAGAGTTAGTTGAATTGCGCAATCAGTTGACTGAAAAAATTGGCGGTCAAGCTAATCTCGACGATCGAATTACTGCGCTTCGCAAAAACTTACAGAAAGAAACCGAAATTCTTCTTGACCTTGCTGCTCAATTAACGCATGGCCGCAAGAAAGCCGCAGAGCAAGCGGCAAAAGAAGTAAAAAAGTACTTTTCACTTTTGCAATTGGATCATGCCGAATTGGTAATCGAAATTTCTCCTTCGGAAGATTTTAATGCCTTCGGTAAAAATGAAATACGCTTTTTATTCCAAGCCAATAAAGGCGGACAGCTTCTGCCCATTCGACAAGTAGCTTCGGGTGGTGAAATTTCTCGCGTGATGTTGGCTATCAAAGCATCCATCTCGCATTACCGTCAATTGCCCGTGTTGATATTAGATGAAATTGATCAAGGTGTGAGTGGTGAGGCCGGAATGAAGATGGGTGAAATACTGAAGGATATCAGTCAAACTATGCAAGTGCTCACTATTACGCATTTACCTCAAATAGCAGGTAAAGCGAAACAGCATTTGAAGGTGTATAAAGAATCCACTAAGAAGGACACCTTCACCGGCGTGCGCGTGCTAGAAGGTGAAGATCGCATCAATGAATTAGCGGAAATGCTCAGCGGCAAATCGTATTCGCAAGCCGCGTTAGCTAATGCTCGCGACTTGCTTTCTTAACGATTTATCTTTTATTTTCTTAGAAAGAGAATTCGATACCCAATGATGGGAGAATGGGCAACTGATCAATGCGCTTCGCTGTAACGCGGTTGATGTAAAATACATTCGCACGATTGTAAGCGTTGGTCAACCCGGCATTCACTTCTAAGTTCGATTTTTCAAACTTGAATACCTTTCTCACGTTCATATCCAAACGGTGATAGTAGGGCAAACGACCTTTGTTTAGCTCGGCATAATCAATTGAAATAGCATCCGCATTAGCCGTGAGATAATCAGAGCTGATGGTACCGCCATTGCTAGGGGCTTCATAATAGCCTTGCGTTTGAGTAAATGGAAGACCACTACCCAAGTTCCAACGAACGCTCACATCCCAGTCGCGCTTGTCGCCGAATTTTTGTGCCAACACCACGTTAATGTTATGGCGGCGGTCAAAAACAGGATCATACCATTTTGTACCATCCCAGCGATCAACGTTACCCAAAGAGTAAACGAAATTGAGGCTAGTGGTTTTGGTTTCGTATTTCATTGAAACATCAATTCCCATAGCAAAACCCGTTTCCAAAATAAAGTTTTTGCGCAAGTACTCCGGACGATTTGCATTATCTGCATTATCCTCGAAAATCTTATAACGGTTGGTATTGGTTACCGCACGGAAATCGCGGTAATAACCTTCTACATTCAAATTCCATTGATCTGTTACATCAAACTCAAATCCGAGGATGTAGTGAATGGCCCGTTGTAACGGATTGTTTGTAGCACGACTATTACCATTGGCCAAGGTCAAGGTATCTGGAAGATCCTCTTGACCTGGTAAGAAGCCATAGAATAAGTTTACGACATCCTGATCGCTATTGGTCGCCATCAAGTTTTGAGTGTAAATACCCGTTGCTGCTTTCAGGCGGAAACGCTCTGATGCCTTGTACTTGAAACCTAAACGCGGCTCTGGAGAAAAGCGCGATAATGAGCTATAGTACTGAATACGAATACCTGGCTCGAATACAAACTTCTCGCGATTGAAGCGATAAGTAAAGAAACCATTCAACTCAGTGGTGTTTTGATCCAAATTGATTTTTACTCCCAACGGATTGATGGTGTTATAGCTAGTGGCCAGTCCCACTACATCAATACCGTAATTGAGCACATCCGATTGACGAGTGTATTTGAAGTCAAGACCAAAGTTAAAACTCTTGATTTCGCTGCTGCGGTCAACACCAGCGAGCGCTTCCTCTAACAACTCGATGCGGTATTTACTCCAAGCGAAGTTTCCACTAATCAAAACAGGAGATGTAGCAGGCGACACAACGAAGTTGCTACCCAATCCTACGTTATTCCATTTGAGGTTAGATACATTTTGATAGCTATCTACGGCATCATCAAAAGAGAAACCGAAGATGTTAAACTTCGAACCATTCGAGCCACCGAAAGAGACTTTACCATACAAATCGCGGTAAGAAAATGGCAGTCCATTACCATCATTGATGTAGGGATAAAACTCAGGTGCTGTTTTATCGAGGTACGAGTTTTTGGCAGAAAGCACGAACGAAATACCGCTTCCTTTCTCGGTCAATTTTTTCAATGGTCCTTCGATCAACACTTTTGAACCGAAAGGACTAGCCCCTACTCGACCATTGAGTGATTTTTTATTTCCATCGCGGGTAGTGATATCCATAACCGATGAAATACGTCCACCATATTGTGCACCGAAACCACCGGTGAATACATCGGCGCTAGCGATAATATCAGTATCGAAAACAGAAAACAAACCAATCGAGTGGAAAGGGCTATAAACGATCATCCCATCGAGGAGCACTTTATTTTGAACTGGGCTACCACCGCGTACGAAAATTTGACCGCCTTGGTCACCCGTGCTCACAAAGCCCGGTAAAGTGGTTAACACTTGCACAATATCTGCTTGACCTCCGAAAGAAGGAACACGCTTAATGTCTGCCACGCGGATGCTTTCAACGGAGATATTTACCGAGTTGCGCTGTTCGCTGCCTTCTGATGTAATCTCCACACCTCCGAGCTCCACTACATTGCGCTCAAGGAGATAGTTTTTCGTTAATACCTTGTCATTTTGAACCACCACTTGCTCTCTAATTTCAACGAACTCCATCGTTTTGATCACGAGCGTGTAGGTGCCTGCGGGTACTTTCGTCAAAGAGAAGTAACCATCATTATCCGTATTCACACCATAAGCTGTCCCTTCAAGGCCAACGAGAATATAAGAAAGAGCTTCTCCATTGTCTTTGTCTTTAATAAAACCACGGATGGTTCCTTGAGCAAATGAGGAAAGGCCTACGAGAACGAAAATTACAGAAACTAAAAAGTTTTTCATGGTCATAACAACTCCGATTGCGGAGCGGACGCGAATGTAACACCGCGAAGGGGAAAATTTGCACCAAATCCCATCAATTATTGCACTTCCATAGAAATTTTAATCCAAAAAATCCAGGGTCATCTTCGAAATACGACTTTCTAAAGTTTCCGAGGTCATTTTTTCTCGCAAGCGATCTACCATAATGGGAAAGGCAAAAGGAGTAGGCCTTTCAGGATATACCACGGTTATTTTTTGGTCCATCATGCGCTTTATGGCCTTTCGCAATCGGGGCATTTCCAGTTGATATTCTACCACTTCCGTGTAGGATTGGCGCAACAGCAGATTATGCGGATCGTAGTCCTCAAACACGTTGAACATTAGAGCCGCACTGCTTTGCAAGTGGCGATCTTTAATGGGTTGACCCGGATAGCCCTTGAACACTAAGCCCGAGATGGCCGCGATTTCTCTAAATCGACGTCGGGCTAATTCGGCGCTATTTACACCACTCAACACATCGCGTTCGAGTAAATCGGCTCCTAACAAATCATTACCCAGCGCCTCTTCTACAGGAATGGGCTGATCCGAAAGCAATTCAAAACCATAATCGTTGTAAGCCAGTGAAAAACTAATGGGCAGCATTTTCCCTATGCGGTAGGCAAAAAGAGAAGCCAATCCTTCATGAACAAAACGCCCCTCGAAGGGATAAAACAAGGCATGATAACCTTCTTTGGTTTGAAAAACCTCAATTAAAAATTCATCCGCTGCGGGCACAACTGATCGACTGGCCTGCAGTTGTATTATGGGTTGTATGCGCTGCAGTTCAATGTCGGCAAACTCTTGCAGATGTCCGGCTTCGGTCATTTTCAATCGCAACATATCCGACATACGCGAAGAAAGCGGCAATCGCCCACCTTGATAGGACGGGATTTTCCCTGTTTTTGCGGTGGACTTTTTAACGTAAGCGGTCAATTCTTTTACTCTCACCAATTCTACACTTTGGCCACCAAACCAAAACACATCCCCTTCTTTCAAAGATGCGATAAATGATTCTTCCACATGGCCAATGAGTCCTCCTCTTCCCCATTTCACGCTCATCATCGAATCGCTCACAATGGTGCCTATGCTCAGGCGATGCCTGCGAGCAATTCGATTGTTGCTCACCTTATACACCTGCTCTTTGAGCACTAATTTTTTGTAATCGTCATAGGCGGAAAGAGATTGTCCGCCCGTGCAGAGGAAACCTACTATCCAGTTCCATTCTTCGGTGGTCATACTTGAAAAACACACCGTATCCTTCACCTGCTCATACGCTTGATTTACGGAAAGTCCGTCGCCCAAAGAAAGGGTAACCAGGTATTGAGTGAGCACATCAAAACATAAGGTAAGCGGTGTTTTTTCTTCGAGGTAATCATCCTTTACAGCCTGTCTTAATGCGGCGGCTTCTATGAGTTCCAGTGAATGTGTAGGTAAAAAATAAATCGTGCTTAAGGCGTCAGGTCGGTGACCACTGCGCCCTGCTCGCTGTAAAAAACGCGCTACGCCTTTTGGTCCACCAATTTGGATAATGGTGTCCACTGGAGCGAAATCCACTCCCAAATCGAGACTGGAAGTGCACACCACCGCTTTTAAGCGACCATCATAAAGAGCTTCCTCTACCCAACTGCGCATATCCTTGCTTAAACTGCCGTGGTGCATGGCCATTTTTCCAGCTAAATCAAGATCCTTTTCCAAAAGTGCTTTGTACCATATTTCGCACTGAGCGCGCGTATTGGTAAAAATCAAACACGAATTGGACGCATGAATAACGGGCAGCACCTTATCGATCATTTTTACCCCGAGGTGGCCCGCCCAAGGCATGCGTTCAACCTCATCTGGTAAAATGGAAATGACTTCAATGTTTTTTCGGATATGGCTGCGAATGAGCACGCCTTCGTTCTTTTTCTTTTCACCCAAAAGCACGCCCATGGCTTCTTCTAAGTTGCCTATGGTTGCCGAAATACCCCACACTTTTAAACCTGGTGCAGCGCCCCTCAGATAGGACAAGGCCAATTCCATCATTACCCCTCTTTTATTTCCTACCAATTCATGCCACTCATCCACCACAATCATTTTTAAATGGGATAAAGCCTCTGCGCTTCCCTTTCGGGCAATGAGTAAATGAAGACTTTCTGGTGTGGTAATGAGAATATGCGGTGGCGTTTTCTTCTGATTGGCCTTTTCTTGCTCCGCCGTGTCGCCCGTGCGAATACCCACGGTAATGCCCTCTAAGGCCACACGTTCGGCGGCCAATTTTATCTCTTTGGCCAAAGCGCGAATGGGCGTTATCCAGATCAACTGCGTCCCTTTCACCTTCGGTTCACTACCCAACTGCATCATCAGCGGGAGCAATAAAGAGTAGGTTTTACCGCTTCCCGTAGGTGCATTGACCAAACCACTTTGCCCCAGATCGAAGGCTGACCAAGCTTGGAGCTGAAAAGCCGCCGGTGTCCAACCCCGAGAGAGCATCCATTGGGTACTCAAATCGGTAGCTGAAACATTTTTTTTTGCGATCGGGGGCATTCAGATTTGGGATTATTAGCCGCAGGTATTACTTTGGGCATCGTTTTTGGGAAACCGACGCCGTAAAACACATTTCAAATGAAAAAAATTCTGTTTCTATTACTCTTCGCAGTGGGTTATGTTCTTCCTTCTGTAGCTCAGCAAGATTATAAAGATTTGCTCAACTATTTTGTTGACGAGAAATATGAAAAGGTTCTTTCCAAGGCCGAAATATACATGGCTGGAGAAAAAACAAAAAAGGATCCTCTTCCTTATTTGTTCACGAGCATGGCTTACTTCGAAATGTCGAAGCAAGACAAATACAAAGCAAATTATCCTGATGCCTTTAAAAACGCACAGAAGTTTATTGCCAAGTACGCTTCAAAAGACAAAGAATTGACGTACGCTGCAGAGTACGAAGATTTCTTCACCGAATTGCGCACAGCCATTATCAACGAAGGTGAATTAATGATGGATCAATTGAAATACACCAAAGCAAAATCGAGCTATGGTTATTTGGTAGATATGGATCCTAATGATGCTGGTGCTCACATTATGCTAGGCATGGCTTTCAAATACATGAAATCTAAAAAAGAAGCAGATGCCTCTTTTGCTGCTGCGAAAAAACTCTTGACCGAAAAAACATGTTCGATTGAGAAAAAAGAACAGAAAGACTTTTTGAAAGCTGCTCTCATCAATGTAGCTACCGCTGCTTCTGAGGGCGGATCTCGTTCTGAAGCAAAAGCCTGGATGGACCTTGGTCTTGAACTTTTCAAAGACGACAAGGAATTTATGGTGAACTACGAAACAATGGCTAACTAAGAATAGCAGCCGTTATTTATATCTTCTTTTGAAGAAAAAAGACCACACTCCCTTTCCGCCACTGATGGTGTAAAAAGGAACAAGGTCGCCACCAAATCCTCTAAAAAATTTCTCGATCGTGGGAATCATACTCCCTTCGAAATCGAATAAGCGAAAGCCTTGAGCTTTCGCTTTTTTTATGCCTTCCCATACACCCAGCGGGCCATAATGATTGGCCACTTCTTCTTTCGACTTTGCGCCAAAGAGATAATACATCTTCTCTCCATCGGGCAATAGATAATTGGTGTAACTGGTTTTGTTCTCTTTCCGAATGGAAACTTGAATGGCCTTTTTACTCAAGTTTGTATTGTGGAGGAGCTGCTTTAATAACGATTGGTGGGCTATATTTTTTTCTCCTAAAAAAGAAAGGATCAACTGATCCAAAGCCGCTTCGTTATAATCAAAAGACAAGGACATCTCATCGCGCTCGGCCTTGTTGATCATGTTGCGCAACTTGCTATCCATTTGCGTGAGCAATTCATCTTCTGTCTTCTTCAACTCCAGTTGATAGGTGTATCGGACAGTTACCGTTTGTTTATTCCAGGTAAACGGCTGCGTATCGCGCCATTCGGTTGGCAGATCCAGCTTGAAGTAAGCATAGGGCGCTGATTTCAACCAAATCGAAATCGCTGTGAGGATTTTCTTTTGATAATCGAGTTGCTTCGCGCCGTCCTTCTGTTTTTGTTCAGAAAACAATCCGATGTGCGGAGTATAGGGCGGAGTAATCAACGTTTTTACCCCCAACTTACCACCCACATAAGCAGCAAAACCGGCTTCCCATTTTTGCTCATTTTCCACCACAAACAAACGGATGTTTTCTCCCAAAGAAGACAACCATGCGTGTGATGTAAAGACACCACCGCATTGTTCGCTCCATTGAAAAAAACGATCCCATTCGTGCGTATGTAGAGCTCTTACTTTCATTTCAAAACAGATTGATAGGCGGCATAAAGTGCTTCTACCTCTTTGTCCCAATGTAGCTCTGAAGCTGCTTTATCAAGGCCGCGATGGTAGGCGGTAAAATCAGCGGAAAGCATCATATCTACCGCTGCATTTACGCCATCAGCGGTGTAGGGATCAATTACTTCACCTATGCCGTACGATTCAATTAACGCGCGGCAATCAGGAAGATTGTTACTGAGTATCGGAATACCTGCTTGAATGTATTCAAACAGTTTGTTCGGTAAACAATAGTAATAACTCAAGCAATGGTTTTGCGGAGTATTCAGGCCCACATCTGCACTGGATGAGTAAGTGATAATTTCTTCGTAGGGTACCGCAGGATGGTAGTAAATGATTTTACTTTTTTGCGCTGCATCCATCACCAATTGCGCCTTTGTGCCGTAGCCCATCACAACTAACACGGCATTATCCGATGTTCTTTTTTCAAATGCTTCTACCAATACTTCTATCCCTCGACCGCTATTGATGACACCTTGGTAAAGAAATATTTTTTGATCGACACGTAAACCTAGCTTCTGACGAAACACGTCGTGTTTTTCTTTCGGACGAGCGTGTGGGGTATTGCGAACAAGAAAAACATTCGAAATAGCGTACAAGCGTTCGTATTCCTTTTTAATACTCGGTCCTACGGTAATTACAATCTCTGTCCATCGAATGAATAATCGTTCACCCAAGGCCACAAACTTGCTTACCCATTTACTCTGTCCCAGACGTTCACGCTCATATTCGTGTGCATCATAGACCAACTTCAATTTTGGGCGAGTCATTTTTGCCAATGCACCTACTAAAAAAGCTTCAAAATCGTTGCAATGCCATACATCTACTTTGCGATAGGTGAAGATCACTTTTAAAAAAAACTCCAGGTACTTGATGGCGCCAAACAATTTATTGTTGTTCGGTAAGGAAGAAGATTTCAGTACTATGCGATGCACCGGCAAGCCTTGAAAAACCTCGCGTTCGGACACCTCTCCTTTTTTCAAAGCCACCACAGATACCTCATGCCCTTTGTCTTGCAGACTTTTGGCAATGCGGTAAACGCGGTTGTCGTTTTTGAAATTATTTAATACTAAAGAGATGACCTTCATGCGGCATTCTGATTACGCTCTGTGTACTTGCGCAAATAAAACAAGACTACAGCAATATTCAAGGAAAAATAAATCACTTTTGAAATCACCAACCAGCGTAAAGCCTCCATTTCATTGCATCCGGCGGAAAATGCGCCGATAATGGCTCCATATACAAATACAAAATGAACGGCATCGAGCACCAAGCTCGCTCGTTGCATTTTGATCCGATAAGTGATGAAAGATAAACTCGAGGTAACAAAATTCAACGCATACCACCAGCTCAGAAGTTTCAAATACTTCAATGTATCATTCCATTCCTGCCCAAATAGAAAACCCATGGTATTGTTGGGAAGCAAGTAAACGATAATGACCAAGGCAATTGAAAAGCCGACGAAGCGACCGATGTTTCTGTGATAAAACGATTCTAATTTCTTTGGATCAGTGATGTCAGAAATGCGCTGATAAAAAACCTGGCTATAGGAATTGCTAAAGATGTTCAAAGGGTTCAAAAAAATGCGTCGGCAGAGTGCCATATATCCAATAGCCGCAAGACCATAATAGTGCGAAAACACTCCTATGTGCGCCCACTGCGCCAATCGATTGAGGATAGATCCCCAAATGGTATAGAGGGGATATTCTTTGTGCTCCTTTGCTACTTCCAAGAGACTAATCCCTTGGTCCTTTTTAAACCCTTTGGGTTCATCTTTTAAAAACTGCTTGACGACATAACCAGCAGCAAGAATGTTTCCCGCAAGGGTACTCCATAAAAGTCCGGCGCCGCCAGAGCTCAATAAACCCGTTCCAATTTTTGCTGGCTCGCTTGCTACAGAAAACCAGATCTTGGATGTAGCTGCTACTTTGTAATTTTTTTGGCGCGTAAACCAGTAGTTGATGATGTTAAAAACAGCGAAGGCAAAAAGGGCAATGGGCAAAGTCCACAGCCATTTACCGAGCACATCGTTGTTGTAATAATCCGCAACATAATCGGACAAAAAGAAAGACGCGATAAGTAGCGCAATACACACCCACAAAGAGATTCGCGTGGCGAGAATGAGCACATGTCGCGCTCCTTCGCGCTCTCGCGGTTGCATAATTGCAAACTCATACTTACCTGTTACCACCACAATGGCCACCGTCATGAGCATGGTGTATTGCTCCAAGGTAGTAAAATCATCAGGTGTAAAAAGGCGCGTAATAATGGGCGCCATAGCCAATGACACCAATTGACCGACCAAAGTGCCGGTCATTAGTGTCAGGACGTTCTTCGCAAACTCCGACTTAAAAAGTGATCGGATGCGTTCGTTCATATTCAAGCCTAGTTCAGGCTTTTTACGATTGGTGTACTTGATTGGTATATACGCTCGATAATATCAACCACTTTTAATCCTTCGAGAGCGTTAGTGGTAATTTGCGAGTGACCTTGTAAGGTTTCTACAACGTTTTGAATGATGTACACGTGATTTGCCGCGGAACCTTTGTAATGTCCGTAGTCGTTGGCAGGATTACCTTCTGGCAATACGGGCATCGTGTAATCTTGTATATCGCAATAAACCACTTCATTCATATACTGACCACCAATTTTCACCGTGCCTTTTTCCGCTACAATGGTCATACTGCTTTCAAAATTGACATTATGCACCGCAGTAGAGAAATTGAGTGAGCCCATACCACCGTTTACAAAATCAAATGACACAATACCCGAATCTTCAAACTCGGTGTTATCTGCGTGATTGAAATCGCGGAAGCGTGATTGGATGTTGGTAATATCACCAAACAACCAGTACATGATATCGAGGAAGTGAGAGAATTGAGTGAACAAGGTACCGCCATCTAGATCGCGAGTGCCTTTCCAGTAATTCTTCTTATAGTAACGGTGATCGCGATTCCAGAAGCAATCGATATTCACCATGTAAATCTTACCGAGTTGTCCACCTTCAATCAATCCTTTGATCCATTCGCTTGGCGGACTGTAGCGGTTTTGCATCACGCAAAACACTTGACGATGCACGTTAAGTGATTGGTAGATGATTTTTTCGCAATCTGCTTTAGTTAAAGCCATTGGTTTTTCTACCACTACGTGCTTGCGGGCATTCAGAGCTGCCAAAGAGTGCTCAGCATGCAAACCATTGGGAGAACAAACACAAACCACATCAATTTCGGGCATGGCCTCAAACATCTCTTCTGGAGAATGAAAGAAAGGCACTTCGTAAGTAACCGCACATTCTTCTTTTGATCGAACATCGCACATAGCTACCAATTCTGCTGCAGCATTGCGAACTACCATTTCAGCATGACGCTTTCCGATGTGACCGGCGCCAATCACGGCAAACTTAATTTTTCCCATATAGTTATAGTGGTTTGAGCCACGAAATTAGTCATTCGTAGCCAATCAATCGCGAGCCGAGCGATTAAAGATGATATATCCGAAGTTGAAGAGCACACTCCAAGGTCGCTCTTTTTGGTCGTAATAATT
>JBDKGH010000030.1:0-8144 GCA_039798265.1 Bacteroidota bacterium
CAATAGGATCAGTACAACCTTGGCAGGTATAATCGCAAGTGCCGTTATCTACAATCGCTTCAGCACTATAGTTACAGGCAGTTTGATCCATACAACCACAGTTTGTTTCGCTGCATGAACAGTATTCACATGATCCATTTTCAATTGTCGCATTCGGATCAAAGTTGCAGGCAGTAGCATCCATACAACCGCAAGTGGTAGAACAACTGCAATACTCACATGAACCATTATCAACTTCTGCATCGGCATTGAAGTTACATGCCGTTGCATCCATACAACCACTAACTGCATTTACCCAATGGAAGGTAAAACCAGAGGGTGGGTAGTAAGCTACGTTGGTACCGCTCAAATAAACGGTAGCCGTATTGGTTGTTCCCTGGTAGCTCGTTTCCCAAGAGTTCATGTTGTTTGGCGTGCTTGTACGATTAAGTACTTGCGTCATCGATGTGCTTGGACCACGAAGTCCAACTTGAGGATAACTGCTGCTATTAGTGCCAAGCGTATTAATATGGTAAACGAAATCGATGCTTCCATCCGCTGTATTCAATCGGGCTTGAAAGCTGAACTGCTCACCTGCAACAGAGAAACGGCGAACGTCTTGCCATTGGAAAATGATTTCATCTCCAATTTGCTCGTAACGCACTTCTGGTGTGCCTATGGCTGCATTTTGAATATCGCGGCCAAAAGGAACAATGGCTCCATCAAATGTGCCTGTACTCAGTGGTGAGAAGCTTGTACCAGCGCTGGTTCCTCCAAATTTCAAAAAACCATTGCTAGAAACACCAATGACGGTGTACACCGTTCCATTGAATGTAAATGGGCTAATGGGCACTGAATTGTTGATGTTGTCATCAAAGGTTCCCGACCATAGCACAGTTCCTCCTGTGATGGGGGTGTAAGTGCCCGTTGAATGGCCGGCGTAGGAAAATGTTGGTGGGGTTTCTGTTTGTGCCCAACCTGTTAGGGAAGCGCAAAACAAGATAACCGCAGACACTAACATTTTAAGCAGTGTATTGGTTTTGGTTTTCATTCTATGGAGTATTAGAAGGTTCGCATTTAAATCTTGTTCAAAGATGGATGAAAGCCTTCTTCAGATTTTAGATAGTTAGAATTCGTAGGTGTTTTGTTAGAATTCGGACGAAGATAAAGATTTGACTCGGATTTTCAAGGTTTTAGGCAAAGTCCTTATGGGCTTATGGCTCATCGGTTTTTGCCCATAAAAAAAGGCGTCCAATCTCGGTTGAACGCCTTTTTGTACTCATTTTCATTAGATTACCCTGTCAAATTGCTTGAGGAATCTTACGTCATTCTCAAAATACATGCGCAAATCGTCGATTTGGTACTTGAGCATGGTAATGCGTTCGATACCCATACCGAAAGCAAAACCGCTATATACCTCAGGGTCAATGCCACTAGCTGAAAGCACAGCAGGATCTACCATACCGCATCCCAAAATTTCGAGCCATCCGGTTCCTTTTGTAATCCGGTAGTCGGTTTCGCTATTCAGTCCCCAATAAACGTCCATTTCGGCACTGGGCTCAGTAAATGGAAAATAGGAGGGACGAAGACGAATTTCTGTTTTACCAAAAAACTCCTTTGCGAAATAGAGCAATGTCTGTTTCATGTCGGCAAAGGATACGTTTTTATCAATATACAAGCCTTCAATCTGATGAAACTGGCAGTGGGCACGGGCGCTAACGGCTTCATTTCGAAATACGCGACCGGGCATCACAATGCGCAAGGGTGGTTGGTTGTTTTCCATCGCTCGCACTTGCACGCTACTCGTGTGTGTGCGCAAAACCATATCCGGATTTTTTTCAATGAAAAAAGTATCCTGCATATCGCGTGCAGGGTGCTCCGGGGGAAAATTGAGACCGCTGAATACGTGCCAGTCGTCTTCGATTTCTGGGCCGTCAGCTACGGTAAAACCAATACGGCCAAAGATGTCCAGTATTTCTCTACGCACGATGGAAAGTGGATGGCGTGTGCCAACACCCCAATCGCCCGTGGGACGAGAAAAGTCTATACCTGTCTCCAAACCCTTTATGCTTTGTGAACTTCCAGATTGCAGTTCTTCCAACCGCGCTTGCAGCGCTTGTTTCAGCTTGTTGAGCTCTTGTCCTAATACCTTTTTCTGATCATTGGGAACAGCTTTGAACTCTTCGAACAAATCGTTCATGAGTCCTTTGCGCCCCGCAAATCGAATGCGGAACTGTTCCAACTCATCGGCATTGCCTGGTTGGAAGGCAGCGATTTCCGTTAGGTATTGATTGATTTTTTCTTGCATGTTAAAAAGCTGGTTACTTCACCACCTCCATATTCATGATGATATCTTCTTTCGGACGATCACCCATCATTGTAGGCTGCGCTAAAATAGAGTCTAGCACATTCAATCCTTCAATTACTTCCCCGAATACCGTGTAATCCATATCCAATTGAGCAGTACCGCCAATTTTACGATAGGTTTCACGCTGTGCTTCGGTGTATTTGAATCCTGGAGTCTTACGGCTTACGTAAGCTTCTACTTGATTCAACTGCATATCGGTAAGTGGAGTGCCTTGTACGATGTAGAATTGACTTCCACTCGATGAGCGAGTTGGGTTTACTTGATCTCCTTGGCGGGCTGCAGACAAAGCACCTTTTTTGTGAAGCAAGTTGGGGTTGAATTCAGCGGGTACAGTATAACCAGGACCACCCATACCAAGTTGTTGGCTCAAAGGAGCACCTTTACTATTAGGGTCGCCGCCTTGTGCCATAAAGTTTGGAATGCAGCGGTGGAAAAGCAAACCATTGTAAAATCCTTTTTCTACGAGCATGAGGAAATTGTCGCGGTGTGCAGGGGTTTCATCATAAAGTTTGATGATCATGTTGCCGAATTTGGTCGAAACTTTCACTTTCGCGTTCTTCGGATTGGGGTCTGGGTTGGGTCGTGTTAATGTTTCCATAGGTTTTTCTGGGGCCGGCTCGGCCGCTTGTGTGGGTTGTTCTGTTATAGTATCGGTGCTTTCTGTTACATTTTTTTTCTTGTCGCAACCGCTAGCGCTAGCAAGGATTACGAGGGCAATGCAACCCAATATCGGGTAGAATAGTCTTTTCATAGATATTTTTTCTTTTCTTTGTAACACTTTGTGTCTTTTTGCGAATAAGAGGATGCGAAGTTAAGAAAACACCCTATATGATGAATTTAACATTCACTAAAACACTTGTAATTACCTCCTGTTTTGCAGCAGTATCGCTGGTTGTAGGTTGTAAAAAGGACAAAGAAACCATCGCTACCGTTACCGTAGTGAACGAAGATGGTGAGGCTGTGCCTGGAGCAACAGTACGTTTGTACTCAGAACCTTCAACATTTCCACCACCCGCGGGCTCAGAGCTTCGTTTTGATACCTTGGGCGTAACAAATGGTACCGGTAAGGTAACGATCAACTTCTCTGACTTTTATAAAAAAGGACAGGCAGGTTTTGCGGTATTGGACATTCAAGTGTGCAAAGGAAGCCAAGCCGGTGTAGGGATTATCAAAATCGTTGAGGAAGAAACCAACGAAGAAAAAGTGATCATTGAGCAAGGTGCTTGTCAAATTCCGGAAGAGGAATAAGGCCTTGAAAAAAATATTTAAACCGTTCTCGCAAGGAACGGTTTTTTTTTGCTTGGACTTTTCGTTACTTTTGCCGCCTCGTTTTTCGGGATGTAGCTCAGTTGGTAGAGTACACGTCTGGGGGGCGTGTGGTCGCAGGTTCAAGTCCTGTCATCCCGACTACTCCTCAAAGAAAAAGCCCAGATCTCTTTTGGATGATCTGGGCTTTTTTATTTGAAATGGTTGGTTCTGCGTATTAAGATTTGCCTGGAGGGGGCGCTACATCACCTTGTGATTTAACGGGGATGTCGTTTTGAAAGGCCTTCAAATCAAACGATATCGGCATGATAAAGCTTGAATCAACCGGTAAACCATTGCGGGTTGCTGGTGTCCATGTGGGAAGTTTCGAAACAAATCGCAAAGCTTCTTCGTCGAGCAAGTAATGCACACCTTCTGAAACTTCAGCTTGGCGAACGTCGCCTTGAGCATCAATCATGAAAGTAATATATACTGTACCTTCAATTTTTCTGTCTTTCGCTTCTTGTGGGTAATTCAAGCTGTCAGCTACCAATTGCTGAAGAGCAGCAGTGCCTCCAGGGAATTTAGCTGCAGCGGTGGTTCGGTTGCTGCGTTTGAAATTTTCATCAGGATAAAAACGATCGGGCTTCGGACGACCGTCGTAGTTCCAACGTTTCCAAGTACCTACTTTTAATCCATTGCGGAATTTGCCTTCAGACTCAAGTGTGCCGTTGGCATAGTAATACTTGAAATCTCCATTTTCAACTGTTAGATTTTTGTCGGCGTAGGTTCCAAACATCATGAATTCACCTGTTCGGTAAACTACTTGAACCTCAAACACGCTATCGTTGACCGTATTAATGGTACGAACAAATTTGCTGGAGAGGCTGTCCGAAATTAAATTGAATTGTGGATCTAAATACTCCACACGTGACTGGGCTTGCCCGCCAATGCTGCTGCACATGACAATAACGAATGCTGACAGGCAAAGAGTAAAAAACTTCATATCGGTTAACGAATCTGCGTTAGGTCTTGAATGTTGCGAATATATTACATTTTTTGGACGCATGAATGTTGTGTTAGTTGTTTTATGAAACCACATTTTGTGCCGTTATTTGTACCATGGATTATATTTTTGAAAAGGCGTGGAATGACACCGTTGAGATGGCTTCAAAACATTTTGGAGAAAAGTTAGATTACTCAGCTATCCTCTTTCTTATTGGAGTTCAAGAACTTGGAAAGGGATACCAAAAGTTTAAGAAGGACCAAAAACTGGAATTGATGCACATTGCCATTTGCACATTGTTGGAACCTTATGGGTACTATACTTATGAAGGAAGGGATGAAGAAGGGTGGCCTCACTTCAATCGTGTTGAAAACTTACCGCCGCTTTCTCCCCCTGAACAAGAGCTTTTGATCAAAAAAGCTATCGTGAAATACTTCCACACGGTTACTTTCTAGTGGATTAGTCAATAAAAAACCCCGATCGTTTGATCGGGGTTTCTTTTTTTATACGGCTCGTACTATGGGATTTTCTTCTTCCTCTTTATAACGCATAATCTGCTCGAGAGCATCTGGAATTACATCACTACAAATAGTAATAAATGATCCGGGCACTGCTCCTTTAATAGCGTATTCAATAGCTTGTGCTTCTTTCGGAATCACCGTTACTTTGCGCTCAGCTCCAACGCTATGGATACCTTCGGTCATCAAGTCGATGATTTCTTGCTCGGAACGACCGCGTAGGTTTTTGTCCTGACGAATGACAATTTCATCAAACATTCCTGCGGCTACTCTACCTAGGTTGCGAATATCATCATCTCTGCGGTCACCCACACCCGCAATGATACCTACTTTCGGCGAAGCATCGACCTTCGAAAGGAAGTCGCTGATAGCCATAAATCCATGCGTATTGTGCGCATAATCCACCATTACCGTGAAGTTTTTGAAGTGGAACATATTCATACGTCCTGGAGTTTGAACGGGGCTAGGTATGAATGTTTCCAAAGCAATGCGCATATCTTCAATGCGGAAGTTGCGGATAAATCCGGCTAATACGCAAGGCAGAATGTTTGCAATGTTGAAGGTAGCTCGGCCACCATAGGTCAATGGTATGTTGGATGCTTTGTCCACGCGGATCTTCCACGTGCCTTTGCAAATGGTTACATATCCGTTTTCATACATAGCCGCTAAGCCACCATTTTTGATGTGCTCGAGTACAACGGGATTATTTTCATCCAACGTAAAATAAGCCACTTTACTTACTACGTTTTTCGCCATCGCCAGTGTGTACTTGTTGTCGGCGTTTAGAATGCTATAACCTTCGGGGAATACGCTTTCTGGAACAACGGATTTCACCCGTGCCAATTGATCGAGTGTATCGATGTCTTGAAGTCCAAGGTGGTCTTCTGCAATGTTGGTTACAATAGCAATATCGCAATTGTGGAAACCTAATCCTGCGCGCAAAATTCCGCCGCGTGCACATTCAAGTACCGCGAAATCAACGGTTGGATCTTTTAATACGAACTCAGCGCTGATAGGTCCTGTACAGTCGCCTTTCATCATGAGTTGATTTTGAATATAAACCCCGTCTGTAGTGGTATATCCGACTTTGTGGCCCATCGATTTTACAATGTGCGCCATGAGTCGGGTAGTGGTGGTTTTACCATTGGTACCAGAAACAGCAATAATGGGAATACGCGCCGATGTTCCGGGAGGATAGAGCATATCGATTACTGGTTCGGCCACATTGCGGGGCAGTCCTTCGGTTGGCTCAATGTGCATACGGAAGCCCGGCGCAGCGTTTACCTCGAGGATAGCACCGCCATTTTCACTGATGGGCACACTCAAGTCCGGAGCCATAATGTCAATACCGCAGATATCCAGTCCAACGATGCGTGCAATACGTTCGCACATGAAGATGTTATCTGGATGCACATGATCCGTAATGTCAGTGGCTGTGCCGCCTGTGCTCAAGTTGGCGGTAGGTTTTAAGAAAACCTCTTTGCCTTTATCAGGAATAGATTCCAAGGTTAAACCTTCTCGAGTGAGCATTTCTAGAAGGAAATCGTCTACACTAATTTGAGTGAGTACTTTTTCGTGTCCGTAGCCGCGACGAGGGTCTTGGTTGGTAATGTCAATTAATTGCTGAATGGTGTGAATACCATCGCCCGTAACTGCTGCTGGCTTACGAATAGCAGCCGCTACATATTTGTAATTGATGACCAATACACGGTGGTCAAGTCCTGTAATGAATTTTTCTACGATAACCCCGCGCGAATATTTTTTTGCTGCGGCGAGACCAATGACAGCGCCTTCCCAATCGGTGATATTGGTGGTAGCTCCTTTGCCATGATTGCCATCTACAGGTTTGGTAACGATCGGATATTTGATCGAGTCAATAGCATCCTTTAAACCCTCTTCAGAATAAACAATACGGCCTTTTGGAACAGGTATTTCGGCTGCACCAAGAAGGTTTTTTGTTTCCTCCTTGTCGCAGGCAATATCAACAGCAATGCTTCCAGTAGTGGAAGCAATGGTAGCTCTAATGCGACGTTGGTTAACACCATAACCCAACTGCACGAGTGAATGGCGGTTTAAGCGGATATAAGGGATTCCGCGTGCTGCGGCTTCTTCAACGATGCAGCCTGTAGAAGGACCAAGGCGCTCATCTTCGCGGATTTCACGCAATTGCTGAATGTCGGCTGCAAGGTCATAAGATGTGCCCTCGATAAGCGCTTCAGCGATTCTCACGGCTGATTTTGCAGCGAAAATGCCTGCCTTTTCTTCCATGTAGGAAAAAACAACATTATAAACACCCGATTTTGAGGTTTCTCTGGTACGTCCAAAGCCACATGGCATGCCTGCGAGCGTTTGGATTTCTAATGCGATGTGCTCAATAACGTGACCCATCCATGTACCTTCCTTTACACGAACGAAAAAGCCTCCGGGCTCACCAATAGAGCATCGATGAGAGAACATGCTCGGGAGCATGGCCTCCATTCGTTCTAAAAAGCCATCAATTTTGTTAGTGGGGCGCTGTTCCATGTCCTCCAGATCGAGGCGCATTTGGATCACTTTATGTCGACGAATAGACCAATAGTTAGGTCCTTTCATCACTTTGATATCTAATATTCGCATAGTATGGTTTAAGGTTCGTTCGGTTGTTCCTTACAAACATGGTGAAAGTTTTTCCAAAATCCTACGCCCTAGTGAAACTATCGTGGAAAAAAAAAGTATTATGCCCACACTTTCTTGCTGATGGAGGAAAGTACGGGCTAACTTTGACCCGATTTTAAAACCCTTACTCATTGGAACTACCAAACGGAAAGCTCATCGCCATTGGAGGCGCTGAGGATAAAGGAACAGAAAGCGAAGGCTACTACTCACAACAAGGCAATCTCAATTTTTTTGAATTGGGAATTCTAAAGCGTGTTGTGCAAGAAATGGGGGGGCTTAATGCACATATTGAAGTAATCACTACTGCGAGTTCTATCCCCGTAGAAGTGGGTGAAAATTATATGAGTGCGTTTGGCAAAATGGGGTGCACTAA
>JBDKGH010000031.1:0-28027 GCA_039798265.1 Bacteroidota bacterium
ATTCCATCACTGCGCCAAAGGGCGAAACCGTGCCAGATATACGTCCGTTCTGCAAATCATCTAAGTATTGGAGACGAATAATGCACAGCACCAACTCCTTCATGGTTAGATCTACATATATATCCTTGAAGGGATGTCCATCGCTGAATATTTTCATCAACTTGGTACTCAAGTCGGCGAGCTCTTTACTGTTTTTAAGGTAAATTTTTTGTGGATCTACGCTCCACTCCAGCTCGCCAAACCGACCGTGCTTCTCATTGATGTAGGCCACTTGCTGCTGAAAATAACCATTGTCCACCACAAGGGCAGTGCATTGGGTAGGATTGTTCAGCTGGGCTTCGGGAAAGTCAATTCGCATGAGTGTGTCCGGGGGAGCTATTACTGTTTCGCCAGGTATATATGGAAAATCAGCGTGCCCATCCAGGTGCATGAGTTTTTTTCCCCTGAGCATAGAAGTAACCGTGAAGCCCGTAAATTTTAAGCGAAAGTCTTCTGCCTTGTCGTGTGTCTCAAAAATGTTGAGCTGGCATTGGTTCGTATCAAATGAAGTGCGCTGCTCCACAAGATCGTGCAGTTTATGCAGTGCAGTTAATTTGAACGGCTCGGGTGAAAACATAGGGGTTGTGTTAAACACTTAAGGCTAAGATAAGTAGAAAGTAAGCCTAATCCGTCACTTCTGCAAATTTGGAAGTTTGTGCTATGGTTTTGGAAAAATGTGCGGTAGCAATGGCGGATAATTTCCATCCTTCGCACCTACCAACCAACACAAAAAGTAAAAATATGGAAACTCAAGTGGAATCCTTTCCTTTCGTGGGAATGAACGTCTCTTTCAAAGAGCGTTATGAAAATTACATTGGCGGACAATGGGTAGCACCTGTTAAAGGCCAGTACTTCGATAATATCTCCCCGGTTACTGGGCATGCTTTTACTCAGGCAGCTCGCTCGACGGCAGAAGATATCGAACTCGCACTCGATGCGGCGCACAAAGCATTTGTTACCTGGAGTAAAACTTCAGCCACCACTCGTTCCAACATTATGTTGAAGATAGCTCAACGCATGGAGGATAATCTCGAGTATTTGGCGACTATCGAAACAATAGACAACGGTAAAGCGATTCGCGAAACACTCGCGGCTGACCTTCCATTGTGCATCGATCACTTCCGTTACTTCGCTGGGGTTATTCGCGCTGACGAAGGTTCTGTAGCCGAGTTGGATGACTCTACGGTAAGCATGGTAGTGCATGAGCCTATTGGTGTAGTAGGTCAAATTATACCTTGGAACTTCCCTTTGCTAATGGCTTGCTGGAAAATCGCTCCAGCCCTCGCTGCTGGCTGCTGCGTAGTGGTAAAACCAGCCGAACAAACGCCAACGAGCATCATGTGTTTAATGGAGTTGATCGGTGATCTTTTGCCTGAGGGTGTTTTGAATATCGTTTCTGGTTTCGGTCCAGAGGCGGGTAAACCATTGGCCACTTCTTCTCGTGTAAACAAAGTAGCCTTCACTGGTGAAACAACTACAGGTCGTTTGATCATGCAGTATGCTTCAGAAAATCTCATCCCCGTTACGATGGAGTTAGGTGGTAAGTCGCCCAACATTTTCTTCCCATCTGTGGCAGATCTTGATGATCAATTTTTCGATAAGGCTGTAGAAGGGGCTGTTATGTTCGCTTTGAACCAAGGTGAGGTATGTACTTGCCCATCGCGCATTCTTGTTCATGAAAGTATTTATGATAAGTTCATGAAAAAAGTGGTAGAGCGCGCTAAGGCAATTAAAATGGGCAATCCATTGGATCCAACCACTATGATGGGAGCTCAGGCGTCGAATGATCAATATGAAAAAATTCTTTCTTACATGAAAATTGGTAAGGAAGAAGGAGCAGAAGTACTATGCGGTGGCGAAGCCTTCCATCAAAACAGTGGCTTGGAAAACGGATATTACATTCAACCAACCATTATGAAAGGCCACAACAAAATGCGCATTTTCCAAGAGGAAATTTTTGGCCCTGTCACATCTGTAACTACGTTCAAAACAACTGAAGAGGCTATCGCTATTGCCAATGATACCTTGTATGGCTTAGGTGCTGGCGTATGGACCCGCGATTCTCACGAGTTGTACCAAGTGCCTCGTGCTATTCAGGCAGGTCGCGTGTGGGTAAACTGTTACCATGCTTATCCTGCACACGCTCCATTTGGTGGCTATAAAAAATCAGGTTTTGGTCGTGAAACGCACAAGATGATGTTGGGTCATTACCGTCAGACCAAAAACATGCTTATTTCTTATAGCAAAAACAAATTAGGATTTTTCTAAATCGAGTTTCGATGTCAGGGGTAAAAGGCATCGAATAGGTTAAAGTGTCCAATCGCAATTTTGCGTAAAAGAAGCAGAGGCCGTAACGACGGCCTCTGTTTTTATTCCCTTTTCCAAACAAATTGATCATGACAAACATTGCTCGAGTAGTAGCTTCCGAATCAGCGAAGGAGTTGATCCAACAATTAAAAGTGCAACACGGTGAATTGGTTTTTCACCAAAGTGGCGGATGCTGCGATGGTTCGCAACCCATGTGTTTCCCCAAGGGTGAGTTTATCATCGGTTATTCCGATGTCGGCTTGGGTAAAGTGGAAGGGGTAGAGTTTTGGATGGCCAAAGATCAGTTTGAATACTGGAAACACACCCATTTGACCATCGACCTGGTGGAAGGAAGAGGAAGTAGTTTTTCTTTAGAAATACCACACGGCAAACGCTTCATCGTGCGCTCAAGATTGTTCACCCCAGAAGAGGCCACTCAGTTAGAAGAAGTGTTTTTTAAATAAAATAACCTGAGTGGTTATTTATAATTAATGATTAAAAATTAATCATTTCTTCTCCAACACCAACTCATCCGTTCCGCCGTTTCCGCCGCTTACATCTTCTAATTCAACTTTAGAAGAATTTACGGAGAGGACGTGCCAATCATCCGCAATCTCGGTGAGTGGGTCTGTTGTAAAATTGATGTTTAATTGAATATGACTCTCGCTATCGTCGCCACTTCCTTCACCTACGGTCCAAGTGCCTGTAATGGTTACGCCTGATTTGACAGCTTTCAATGTTCCATTGTCGTCAAAAGTGAATACATAGCCACTGATATCGCTGAGTTGGTTGGTGCCCGATTCAGTAAAAGTGGTCGCTTTCCAACTTCCTTTAGTAACCGTCTTTTGCATGTTTTCAACGCTTACCGAATTGTCTTTTTTACAAGAAAAGAGAAGAAACGCAAAGGCGAATAGGGCAACGGTTAGTTTTTTCATAACGATCAATTTGTTGCAAAGAAAGGACAGGTTTTATCGCCAATATAGATAAGTATTCTTAACAGGGAAAATCTTCCTTTGAATGGAGCGCCGGAGCGGTCCATTCAGAATACCATAAATAAGGTATTTTCTAAAGGGTAGTGCATTCCGACCTTTGGCTAATCTATGTCAGCAGCATTCAATTTAAGTACTTGTAAAATCGGCCAGTCTGGGGTTATTCAACAGCTCGAGTCTGATGTGCTTACTCCTAAGTTAGTGGAGATGGGCTTGTATGCTGGTAATCAGGTGAAAGTACTTTTTAAAGCACCTTTCGGTGATCCTATTGCAGTGGAGGTTGGCGACTATGTACTTTCTTTGCGTTTGGAAGAAGCCAAGTTGGTCATCTTGGAACCTCTTTCAGCCTAAGCTTTCATTATGGAAACCCTTCGTGTTGCTCTTATAGGAAACCCCAATACAGGTAAAAGTTCGCTTTTCAACCTTCTTACTGGTTTAAATCAACAGGTGGGCAATTTCCCTGGAGTTACTGTCGATAAAAAGATTGGTCATTTCCAACTTTCCGGTCAAATAAATGTGCGACTGATCGATCTACCGGGTACTTACAGCGTTTTCCCTCGCTCAAAGGACGAAGAGGTGGTGTACTCGATATTGTCTAATCCGCAGCACGAAGATTTTCCTGAATTGTTGGTGGTAGTGGCAGATGTAACCAACCTCGAACGCAATCTGCTTCTATTTTCCCAGCTCTACGATATGGGATTAAAGGTGATACTTGCCTTAACCATGAACGATGTGGCAGGCGAAAAAAGAATGATCACCGACTTAAACAGTTTGAGCGCATCGCTTCGCCAGGTTCCCCTTGTACTGATTAATGGAAGAAATGGAGAAGGAGTGGATCGCTTGAAGTCTATTCTGATTAATTATCAAGCACCACAGAGTTTTGTTCCTTTTGGAAAAAAATCAATAGCGGAACTATACGACAATCAAGCCGCGCAAGTAGCGGACACTGAGCATCGCTATCGCGATTTGAGGGCTATTGCTCAAAAAGCACAGCGTAGAGGAGAGCAGGCGAAAAACAAAAGTTTAACGCAGCGACTCGATCAACTGGCGGTTCACCCGGTTTGGGGATATGCCATTTTTATCGGCATTTTGTTTTTAATCTTTCAGTTTATCTTCCAAATAGCATCCTATCCCATGGATTGGATAGATGGATCCTTTTTGGAGTTTAGCCAATGGGCCAAGTCGATGCTTCCGGCAGGCATTTTCACCGATCTCATCGCAGAAGGTGTTATTCCGGGTATTGGCGGTGTCTTGGTTTTTGTACCTCAAATAGCGATACTCTTTTTCTTTCTATCCATATTGGAAGAAACGGGATATATGTCGCGAGTGGTTTTTATAATGGATCGGCTAGTTCGTCCATTTGGATTAAATGGCAGAAGTGTAGTACCGCTGATGAGTAGTGTGGCCTGCGCCATACCCGGTATTATGGCTACGCGTAATATCAATAGCTGGAAAGAAAGAATCATCACGATAATGGTGGCGCCACTCATGAGTTGTTCTGCTCGAATCCCCGTCTTTACTTTGCTCATTGCCTTAATAGTGCCCGATGAAAAGGTTTGGGGAGTGCTGGATTTGCGGGGAGTGGTATTATTCGGTCTGTATGCTTTAGGGCTTGTATCTGCGCTCTTGGTGGCAATGGTTATGAGTGCTTTTCTCCAATCAAAAGACCGGAGTTTTTTGATCATGGAAATGCCCTCGTTCAAGTGGCCTCGGTGGAGTCATGTGGGGTTGAATCTTTGGGAAAAAACCCGCGTTTTTATTTGGGATGCGGGTAAAGTCATTTTGGCCATCAGCGTTATTCTGTGGGCTTTGGCAAGTTTCGGACCTTCTGAGCGCATGAATAAGGCTATGAATGCGGTCGAAAAACCATCTGAGCTTAACCTGAAGACGGAAGAGCAATACGAGCGTGAACTGAGCACGGTAAAACTCGAAAATTCGTACATCGGTATTCTGGGTAAAACCATAGAGCCTGTTATTCGTCCTATCGGATACGATTGGAAAATTGGCATTTCGTTGATTACTTCTTTCGCCGCGCGTGAGGTGTTTGTGGGTTCCATGGCTGCTATATACAGCGTAGGTGAAGACTTCGAAGAAGATCATTCCCTACTTGATCGATTAAAGGCGGAAAAAGACCCCGTAACTGGCCAAGCGGTGTACAATTTGGCATCCGGTGCTTCGCTAATGGTGTTTTATGTATTCGCGATGCAGTGCATGGCCACTTTTGCCATCGTAAAACGAGAAACAAGATCGTGGCGCTGGCCGCTCATTCAGCTATTATACATGGGCGTTTTGGCTTATCTTGGAGCTTTCATTACTTATCATATCTTTTTATAATGCAGCTTTTTCTAACCATAGCAGTGATAGCAGCAGCCGTATCTTATCTCGCCTATTATGTGGTTAAGCACCACATAGCAGTGAAGGAAGATTGCGATGGCTGTGCTGTAAAAAAGATGATGGAGAATAAGTCATGAGTTCAATAGAACAAACGGCAGCTTACGTTAGGCAAGCATTAAATGGCGCAGAAGCGGGTCATGATTGGTGGCATATTCAGCGCGTATGGAGTACAGCAAAAACAATTGGATTGGCGGAAGGAGCTCAAATGGAAATCGTTGAGCTTGCTGCTCTTTTACATGACATAGCCGATTCTAAGTTTCATGGGGGTGATGAAGAAATAGGCCCGAAGAAAGCAGAAGCCTATATGCGTTCTATTGGTGTGCAGGAGCAAACCATAGAGCAGGTAGTGCTGATCATCCGGAATATCTCCTTTAAAGGCGGAAAAACAGAGCGCACGTTTTCTTCAAAAGAATTGGACGTGGTGCAAGATGCTGACCGACTTGATGCCATAGGAGCGATCGGTATTGCGCGAACATTCAATTTTGGGGGATACAAGAACAACGAAATGTATAATCCCGAACGTCCTCCGCAGTTGAACATGACCAAAGAGGAATACAAATTGTCAAATGGCACAACAATTAATCATTTCTACGAAAAATTATTGTTACTAAAAGATCGGATGAACACATCTGCAGGCAGACAAATGGCTGAAGATCGACACCGTTTCATGGAAGTCTTTTTGGAGCAGTTTTATGCCGAATGGCGCGGTGAAAAGTGATTTTCTTTCCGAATCTTGGAAAACAAGCCGCGAAAACAAACATTTATCATTTTCTTGTTTGCAGTATGTCATGAGTTACTTATTATAGCTATGTCATCTTTGGCCTACTATGAAAAGCGCACTTGAAATATATGCATCGCACAAGCACATTTGGCGCGCAGCTGTGCTCATATTTATAGGCGCATGTTTTTCATTAGTAGGATGGATTTGTAACATTGAAAGTTTTAAGTCACTCATTCCTGGAGCAACTTCAATTAAGTTTAATACCGCTCTCATTTTTCTGCTTATCAGCATCATGATGTTTTTGATGTGGCATGACGAATGGAGAAAAAAATATAAGAGATGGATTTATGGCATTGCTCTTTTCTATGGGCTTTTTACCTTGATATCACTTAGTCAGTATCTTTTTAATGCGAACTATGGTATAGACGAGTTGTTTTTCAAGGATAGATTAGCGGCGGTAAACCCCGGAAGAATAGCGGTTTCTACTTCTTTTTATATCCTTCTTCATTGCGCGGGTGTTTTATTGTGGCTCTCTGATTCACAGCGCAACAAGAGAATCTCGGCAGTTTTATTCAATGCCATTCTCATCATGTCCACTTTTGGACTTTTGGGTTATGGTCTTCGTGTTCCTGTTTTTTACTCGTTGAATAAATACACCTCGATGTCGCTCACAGCATCCATTCTTTTGGGTATATCGAGTTTCGTTTTAGGAGCGGCGGTGAAACATACAGAATTAAATAAATTAATCTTTGGCCAAGGTCTGGGTGACAAAACCATGCGACGACTCATGGCCGTACTTTTAGTTACCGTTGTCGGAACTATTTATTTGGGAAGTTCCGCTATGGATTGCGGTTTTAGCTCGCCACATTATACCATGGTGGTGATGGCTATTGTGTTTATTGGTGTTGGACTCACCATGAGTTTTATAACTGCTCGACAGTTGAATGCCATCGATGAAAAAAGAAGAATTGCCGAAGCGGAATACAGCCAAGTAAATTTTGATTTAGAACGAAAAATACGCATTCGAACACAAGCGTTAGAACGTTCTTTTTTACAAATAAAACGCAGTGAGGAGAGTTTGCGATCTATCGTTAATACCTCACCCGATGCCTTCTTAATGATCAATCGGGCTGGGGAGATTAAAATGATCAACGATCAGTTTACTCGCCTTACAGGATATTCGGCAGAAGAAGCAGAAAATCTGCCCATGAAATCCCTATGGAAATTGCAAGGCACAGTAAATTGTGTGGATTATTTGTATGAAAGAATAGACGAACAGAAAGACATCACACAGGTCTTTGATGCTGCACTAGTTTTCACTAAAGATGGAAGAGCGTTTTGGGGTGAGTTAACCTTTAACCACTTGCGTTTAGATAATGAAAATTTGGTGTCCATTTCTCTACGCGATATTACAGAGCGAAGAAAGAATCAAGAGGAAATGTACACGCTTACTGAACGTTTAAAAGAAGCAACGCAAGGAACCGGTATTGGTATTTGGGATTATGACATCCAAAACAATCATCTTTTTTGGGATGACAATATGTTTCTGTTACATAGGGTGAAACCCAATGAGTTCAAAAGTACTTATGAGAATTGGGAGACATTAGTGCATCCAGATGATTTGAAGAAGGCGAAAGAAGAGGTAGTGGAGGTTTTACGAAGTGATGCTCGACAATACCAAAGTGAATTTAGAGTAATTTGTCCTGATGGGCAGATCGTATATATCAGAGCTAAAGCAAGCGTCCTTCGCAATGCGGAAGGACGTGTGGTGCGCATGATTGGCGTAAACTCGGATATCACCGATAAGAAGAAGTTCGAAATGGAATTGATTGCCAATTTTGAACGAAGCAAAATCTTCATAGAGCAATTGCCCACAGCAGTGGCCATGTTCGATAAGGACATGCGTTACCTCACGGCTTCTGATCAATGGTACGAAGATTATGGACTGCGTGGGCAAGACATCATTGGCAAATCACATTATGAAATTTTCCCCGATCTCAAAGAGGATTGGCGAGAGGAGCATAAAGAAGTTCTTTTGGGCAAAAGTCTTCACTCAGACGAAGACTTTTTCGTTAGACCAGATGGAACAGTGCATTGGCTTACTTGGGATGTAAGGCCATGGTACACCAATGATGATGAAGTGGGCGGTGTATTGATGTTTACGGCGAATATTACCGAACGTAAAAAAGTAGAAAATTTATTGAAGTTCTCCGAAGAACGTTTCAGAGGGGCGTTTGAAGGGGCGGTCATCGGTATGGCTCTGGTAGATACCGAAGGCAATTGGATAAAAGTAAATCCAAGCCTTTGTGATATGCTAGGTTATACTTTGGATGAAATGATGGTGATCTCCTTCAAGCAAATTCTGCATGAAAGTGATCTTCAGGTGAGCTTAGCATTGGTGAATGAAATGTATGCAGGACTTCGAAATGAATTCCAAATGGAGCATCGTTTTGTCCATAAAAATGGAGATGAAATTTGGACTGTACTCGCCGTTACCTTAGTACGGGATGAAAATAACCGACCTACTCAAATGATCGCCCAAGCAACGGATATTACCGAGCAAAAAATGGCTGAGCGCAACTTGGCACAGATCAATACCAAACTGCAAGGTATTCTCGATGCGAGTTCACAAGTGGCCATTATCAGTTGCGATGTAAATGGGTTTATTACCACTTTCAATAAAGGGGCGGAGAATTTATTGGAATATACTGCGGAGGAATTGCAAGGAAAATACACCCCGGAGGTGTTTCATAAGCGGGAAGAAATGGAAGAGAGAGGAAGACAACTTTCGGAGATACGTGGAAGAAAGGTCGAAGGCTTTCAAATATTCACTGAGTTCGCTCAAATGGGAGAGTTTGATAGCCGAGAATGGACCTATGTTAAAAAAGACGGAACAGAATTCCCTGTGCTTTTGGTACTCAGCGCACACAGAGGACTTGACGGTGTTCCAATCGGTTACATAGGAGTGGCCATGGACATTACCGAGCGCAAGCAAACAGAAGAAACACGCAGGCAGTTTACCGTGCTCGAAGCCAAAAGCAAGGAGTTGGAGCAGTTTGCTTACGCGGCGTCTCATGACTTGAGGGAACCTCTGTTAACCATCAAAAACTATGTAGCCATTTTGATGGAAGAATTTAAAGAAAATGCAAGTCCTGTTTCCGAAAAATACGCTCAATTCATTTCTAAAGCAGTGATGCGCATGGAAGAATTGATTACCGGTCTATTAGATTATTCTCGATTGAGTCGAGTAAAACAGGCTCAGGTAGTTTCGGTGCAGACCATATTAGAAGATGTTCGATTAGATCTAAATAGTTTGATTGAACGAAACAGTGTCCGTTTGGGTATCGGTGAAATGCCCACTGTAGTGGCTTATCCATTAGAATTAAAATTGCTATTTCAAAATTTGATTTCGAATGCAATTAAATTCACTCGACCCAATACGAAACCTGAAATTGACATTTCAGCTCAGAAAACCGAAAACGGCTGGCTCTTTAGAGTGAGTGATAACGGCATCGGTATTTCGGAAAGTGATTATGTCAAGATATTTGACTTATTTCAACGACTCCACTCCAAAGTAGATTTCGATGGAACGGGAATAGGATTAGCCCAGTGTAAAAAAATAGCAGAAATTCACAACGGTAAAATTTGGGTAGAATCGAAAGAAGGGGTGGGAAGTGATTTTTATTTTACCATTCAACTTAAAGCCTATGAGAACTAAATTGCATTTGATACTTTTAGTAGATGATGATGATGCGTGTAATTTCTTTCACACGCACCTCATCGAAAAGTTAGATTGTGCCGAGCAAGTAAGAACGGTAGCTAACGGATTGGAAGCGCTGGAGTTTCTTAGAACCCCTATTGACGGCCACTATCCGCGACCTGATGTCATTTTCTTGGACATCAATATGCCTAAAATGAATGGCTGGGATTTCCTTGAACAATACGAATATCTTAGCGCTGACCAAAAGGCACAAATGATTTTAATTATGCTTTCCACTTCATTTAATTCGGAAGATCGCGATCGTGCATTATCTAATGCGAACGTAAAAGATTTTGCCAACAAATACCTCAATAAGGATTCGTTGGTTTATCTGTTGCGCAAACACTTTCCCGATCACTTTGAGGCTCTAGGTTAAAATACGGCCTTTGCAATGGTCTTCGTGCTTTTTGCTTTACCCATGGTGTAGTAGTGAAGCACAGGTGCTCCTCCTTTGATCAATTCTTTCGATTGTTGAATGCACCATTCTTCACCTACTACGCGAACGTCTTCTTCTGTTTTTGCTTTTTCTACAGCCTCTACTAATTCATCGGGCATGTTGATGTGAAAGTGATGGGGCAACACACTCAATTGAGATTTCGCAGTTAGCGGTTTCAGTCCGGGTATTATGGGCACATGTATGTTGTTGTCCCTGCAAAGTTTTACAAAGTCAAAGTAAGCTTGATTGTCAAAAAACATTTGCGTTACCACGTATTCTGCGCCAGCATCGATTTTGGCTTTCAACCATCGCAAATCACTTTTCATATTCGGGGCTTCAAAGTGTTTTTCAGGATATCCCGCTACCCCCATGCAGAAGTTCGTTTTCTGCACTCCCTTCAAGTCGGGATCGAGGTAAAGTCCATTGTTCATATTGGCCACTTGATGCACTAAATCTACCGCGTAAGCATGCCCCTCTGGTTCTGCTTTGAAACGGCCTTCACTTTTGATGGGATCTCCGCGCAAAACCAATACATTGTCTATTCCAACAAAAGCTAAGTCGATCAATGCATCTTCGGTGTCTTGACGGCTAAATCCACCGCAGATGATGTGCGGCACGGTATCTACATTATAGCGGTTCATAATGGCCGCGCAAATGCCAACAGTGCCTGGGCGTTTCTTTACTGTTTTTCGCTCCAATAATCCATTCCCTGCATCTTTGAAAATATATTCTTCCCGATGATAGGTAACATCTACAAAGGCCGGTGAAAATTCCATCAATTCGTCCATGGTTTGAAAAATGGAAGAAATGTTTTGACCTTTCAGCGGAGGAAGTATTTCAATGCTGAATAAGGTGTTTTTTGCTGAAGAGATATGTTCTGTAACTTTCATTTTCGGAGGTAATAAAATTAAAATAGGAGAGGGCCTAACCAACGTTTCGCGTCTTCTACGTTGGCCGATTTACGCTGTGCATAGTCGATCACTTGTTCTTCGGTAATTTTTCCAATACCAAAATAACGCGCTTGTGGGTGAGCAAAATAGTAGCCCGACACACTAGCAGCCGGATACATCGCAAGATTTTCGGTAAGTTGAATACCTGTGTTTTTTTCCACCTCTAGTATTTCCCAAATCGTTTTCTTTTCTTGGTGATCGGGGCACGCGGGATAACCCGGTGCAGGTCGAATGCCTTGGTACTTTTCGTCAATCAACTCATGGTTGCTCAATTCCTCTTCATGGGCATAACCCCAGTAGTCTTTGCGCACCAAGGCATGCAAATATTCTGCGCCTGCTTCTGCCAAGCGGTCGGCTAATGCTTTGGCTAAAATGGAATTGTATTCGTCATGCTGGGATTCAAATTCTTTTACGAGTTCTTCTACTCCAAAACCGGCACTGATAGCAAAGCAACCCATGTAATCTTGCAATCCTGATTCAAGGGGTGCTATAAAGTCAGATAATGCATAATTGGGCTGTCCCTGCGCTTTTTGTGTTTGCTGACGTATGGTGAAAAAGGTCCTTTCGCCGAGTGGTGTCTCGATTTGGATGTCATCGCCTTTGGATTGGGCTTTGAAAAGTCCGATCACCGCTTTGATACGAAACAAAGAGTTCGCTTTAATACGGTCTAGGAGCTGTTGAGCATCGGCAAATAGTTGTGTTGCCTGTTCGCCCACCACGTCGTCTTGCAATATTGCTGGGTATTTGCCGGCTAATTGCCATGTTTGAAAAAAGGGTGTCCAATCAATATAGTCTTCTAACTGCGAAATGCTGAGCGAGTGAATCACTTGAACGCCCAATTGTTTGGGCTGATATATGTCGGAAGCTTTCCACTCAATGGCGAATTTATTTTTTCTTGCTTCGCTTAAACTGAGCAATGATTTTGCTTGATGATGCGCTGCATACTGATTTCTTACTTTTTCGTATTCGGCTTTAATGTCACGATGGGTCTTCTCTTTTTGCTCATTGCTAATTAAACTTCCCGCTACAGGTACTGCTCGAGATGCATCGAGCACGTGTATGATAGAGCCACTATAAACGGGATCTATTTTTACAGCCGTATGCACGCGCGAAGTGGTGGCTCCACCAATTAGTAAAGGAATTTTTAATCCACGTCGCTCCATTTCCCGGGCTACATAAATCATTTCATCCAGCGAAGGCGTGATCAATCCACTTAACCCGATCAAATCTGCGTTTTCTTGAATGGCTCGATCAATAATGGTTTCTGCTTGCACCATTACACCAAGGTCAATCACCTCATAGTTATTGCAGGCCATTACGACTCCCACAATATTTTTTCCTATGTCATGCACATCACCTTTCACCGTGGCCAAAACAATTTTTCCGGCACCACTTTGAGCAGAAGCATTCAGCGCTTTCTCTGCTTGCAAGTATGGCTCCAGATAAGCCACGGATTTTTTCATCACGCGGGCACTTTTGACTACTTGGGGTAAAAACATTTTACCCGATCCGAATAGGTCGCCTACTACAGACATTCCTGCCATGAGTGGCCCTTCAATAACATGCAAAGGACGGCCATATTTTTGACGGGCTTCTTCGGTATCTTCATCAATGAAGTCAATGATGCCCTTTACCAAGGCATGCTCTAGTCTTTTTTCTACGGTCGCTTTACGCCACTCGAGGTCTTCCTTTTTTTCTTTTTTCGCGCTTTCTTTATTTCGCTCTGCATAGTCGAGTAAGCGTTCGGTAGCATCCGCACGTCTATTCAACAGTACGTCCTCAACTAAGCCTAATAGTTCTTTAGGTATTTCATCGTACACCTCAAGTTGCGATGGGTTTACGATGCCCATATCCATACCGTGTTGTATGCCGTGGTATAAAAAGGCCGAATGCATGGCCTCGCGTACGGTGTTATTTCCGCGAAAAGAAAAACTCACATTGCTCACTCCTCCGCTAATCAAAGCACCGGGAAGATTTTCTTTGATCCATTTGGTGGCTTGAAAAAAATGTAGTGCGTTGTTGCGGTGTTCTTCAATGCCCGTTCCCACAGGGAAAATATTCGGGTCAAAAATGATGTCTGTTTTTCTAAATCCGACTACATCAACCAAAAGGCGATAGGCACGTGTACAGATTTCAATGCGCCTTTCATAGGTGTCCGCTTGTCCTTTTTCATCGAAAGCCATTACGATAACGGCAGCGCCATACCGCTTGATTTTTTTTGCTTTCGCAATAAAATCTTCTTCTCCTTCTTTGAGCGAAATGGAGTTAACTACGGCTTTCCCTTGTACGCATTTTAACCCCGCTTCTATGATTTCCCACTTGGAAGAATCGATCATAATGGGAACACGTGCAATATCTGGCTCGGAAGCAATGAGGTGTAAAAAGCGCACCATAGCGGCCTTTCCATCAATCATGGCTTCGTCCATATTGATGTCAATGATTTGAGCACCGCCTTCTACTTGCTCTCGAGCAACGGCTAATGCTTCTTCATACTTATCTTCTTTAATGAGGTTTAAAAACTTGCGCGAACCGGTAACGTTGGTTCGCTCCCCTACATTGATGAAGTTCGTTTCTGTGGTGGCGATCAATGGTTCAAGACCGCTCAATTGTATTTTAATGGTACTCAATTGATGTTCGGTTTAAGCGGGTTGAACAAGTGGTCGGGGTGTATATGTTTTTGCAACATCGGCAATGGCTTTGATGTGAGCTGGGGTGGTACCGCAGCAACCTCCCACTACGTTCACGATGTTGCGATCGAGGTAGTTCTTTATTAAAGCAGCCATATCCGCAGGCGATTGGTCGTAATGGCCCATGGCATTGGGTAAGCCGGCATTGGGGTAGGCACTCACATAGCCCTCAGCATGGTCGGAAAGCAACTGCACGTATGGCATTAATTGTTCGGCTCCTAAAGCGCAATTAAATCCGATGCTGAAAAACGGAATATGCGACATGGAGATGAGAAACGAATGAGCTGTTTGACCAGAAAGCGTGCGACCACTCGCGTCGGTAATAGTACCGCTGATCATAATGGGTAATTCTAGTCCGCGTTCTTCGAGCACTTCGCTAATCGCGAAAAGAGCTGCTTTGGCATTGAGCGTATCAAAAATGGTTTCAACCAATATAACATCAGATCCTCCATCGATCAATCCTTCTACCTGCTCGCGATAGGCCAGTACTAAATCATCATAAGTTACAGCTCTATAGCCCGGATCGTTTACATCAGGTGAAAGGGAGGCTGTTCTATTGGTGGGGCCCACGGCACCCGCCACAAATTTCGCCGAACCATTGGGATTGCTTTTGTAATACTGCTCTACGGCACGTTTAGCGCACTTGGCAGCTTCTACATTGATTTCATAGGCCAATGATTCCATGTGATAATCGGCCAAGGAAATACGTTGTGCATTGAATGTGTTGGTTTCAATAATGTCTGCTCCAGCCTCGAGATACTCCAGGTGAATCTGTTGAATGATATCAGGTCGGGTTAAGCACAATAAGTCATTATTGCCCTTTACTAAAGTGGCGTGATCTTTAAATCGCTCTCCTCGAAAGTCTTCTTCTTCGAGTTTGTAACGCTGGATCATGGTACCCATGGCACCATCGAGTATGATAATTTTTTGTGCGGCTAATTCGTGTAAATTCATCTTTCTGCTATTGGACACTCATACAGATAAGATGGGAGTAATAGGATAACCTACTCGCTTGCATCATCTCTCCTCGGCTCAGCCGAGGTAGGAGTTAGCACCCGTCATATTACCGGGTTGCTAAGACATCAAAGGGCCTAATCCCTCCGTCTTTCTGGATAAGTGCGGTGCAAAAGTAAGAAATTTTTTGGATGGAAAAAAATCTACTCGTTTCGCATAACTCGGAATAACTTATTGGTTTTACGAATAAGCTTTTCTGCCGACTGTAGTCATCTTTGCTCCATGAATCAGTCAATGACCCCTGAGGCCTGTTTGAAGAAGTATTTTGGTTACGACCAATTCAGACCTTTACAACGTGAAATCGTACAATGTGTGCTCGAGAAGCGAGATGCTTTGGTGCTAATGCCCACGGGCGGCGGTAAGTCTGTGTGTTATCAAGTACCAGCGATTCTCAGCGAAGGGATTACCCTGGTTGTTTCTCCTTTGATTTCACTCATGAAAGATCAGGTAGATGCCATGAAGGCTTTATCTATTCCTGCTGAATTGCTAAACAGCACCGTAGATGCTCGCAGTGAAGTAGCCATCATCAATAGCTGCCTGAAAGGAGAGGTAAAACTACTCTACGTTTCTCCCGAACGCGCAGTAGCATCGATGCATGATCAATTGGCTTCTTTGGACGTTCGATTAATCGTAGTCGATGAGGCTCACTGCGTAAGTCAATGGGGACATGATTTTCGACCGGTCTATAAAGATGTGCAAAAACTCCGAAGCGTTTTTCCTCAGGCTACGGCCATGGCTCTTACAGCCACTGCCGATCGTTTGACGAAAAATGATATCCTCCATTTGTTGGGGCTAAAAAATCCTCAGCATTTCATTTCTTCGTTCGATCGACCGAACATTAGCCTGAAGGTCAACTTTGGGATTGGGGGTAAAGCAAAAAAGGAAAACATAGCTCATTTTATCCGCGAACATGAAGGTCAAGCGGGCATCATTTATTCCTTGAGCAGAGTTTCTACCGAGGAATTGAGTGATTATTTAAATTCTATTGGTATAAAAGCTAAGCCTTATCATGCGGGGTTACCGGCTGAGGTGCGCAATCTTGTTCAAGAAGAATTCTTGATGGATGAAGTGCAAGTGGTTTGCGCTACCATCGCCTTTGGAATGGGTATCGATAAAAGCAATGTGCGCTGGGTGATACACTCTAATTTGCCCAAAAGCATGGAGAGTTATTATCAGGAAATTGGAAGGGCTGGTAGAGATGGTTCGAAAGCCGACACGGAATTATATTATTCATACGGCGACATCATTAAACTGCAATCTTTTGCGCTTGATAGCGGACAAAAAGAAATCAATATTGCCAAGCTCGAACGAATGAAAGAATACGCGGAAGCGCGTATTTGCCGACGTAAAATATTATTGAATTATTTTGGCGAAAATCTGACGGAAAACTGCGGCAATTGCGATGTGTGCGAAAATCCACCGAAACACATCGACGGAATGGAAATGGCCCAAATGGCCATCTCGGCCATCTATCGCGCTGCACGTATCGAACAGCCGTTGAAAATGTCAACGCTGATTGATGTTCTCCGAGGTAGCCACAATCAAGAGATTCTTGCCGCGAAACTGGATACCATTAAAACATACGGTGTTGGCCGGAAGATATCAGCGATGGAATGGGCAGCGTATTTGGTTCAAATGATCCAATTGGGCATTTTTGAAATTGCCTATGAAGAGCATAATCACTTGCGTGTTACATCATATGGCGATGCAATCATCAAGGGCAACTTGCCGGTGGATTTGGTCGCTTTTGTGATGCCTGTTTCTTCGAAGAAAAAAGAAAAGTCAAGTGTTGCAGCAAAGGAAAAAATGGCTCCCGATCAATCCTTGTTCGAACAGTTGAAAGGACTGCGCTACCGTTTGGCGAAAGAGCAAAAAATAGCTCCGTTTATCATTTTTACGGATAAAACATTAGAGGAAATGGCGGCCAAGCGTCCACAAAATCAAACGGAGATGCTCGCTATTTCTGGTGTGGCCGAAACGAAATGGCAAAAGTACGGCGAGGCCTTTGTGCAAGTGATCCGAGAGTTTGCGGGAGCAAGCACAGGCGAGGAGTTTGTACTCACGCAAGATCGAGTTTTTGGTTTCTTAGAAGAAATGCATAGTCAAGGAATTGCCACTTCTCACCACCGCATGGCACAAGCGCTCATGGGCATGGGCGATGAGTGTAAAGACTTGAGCTTCTACGGCCGATTAAATGGTATTTATTCGTTTAACAAACTGCGAGAAAAGGTAGGCGAGTACCTCAAGCCCTTGATGGCGAAAGAAGAGGAAGAGAAGAAGGCTGTTTTTAATGCCTTTGCTGATCGCCCTATCTTTAATGATTTGACAGCGGATGAAGTCCAAATGATGAAAAACTACATTGGTACCCTTCCGGCTAAAGCATCCAATTCAGCAGAAACCCTCGTGCGAACAGGCACTAAATGGGAATCAAAAGAAAAAGAGTGGCTTAACTACGCGATCGAAAAAACAAACGATATGAGCTTGTTAGAAGAAATTTTTCAGCGCTCACAGTTCGCCCTTCAGTTCTCGATTGTGGACTGTTTGTTAAATCAGAAAGTCACGAACTAATTCTTTTATATTTGTGTCAATAACACGATAAATAGGATGAAAAGAATACTCGTTAGTGCGATGATTTTCGCGTCCTTGAGCACTGTAGCTCAGGAGTTGCCATATACGTTTACAGTTGAAACAGGTCCTTACACGGAGCTGCTGAATCCTACATCATTGAATAACGGCACTGTTTGGGATGATCCAGACTTCATCGCTCCCATTGGTTTTGATTTCGAATACATGGGCAATGTCTATAACACGCTCAGCTTCGGTGGTCTCACGAGCTATGGTGGAGAGTTGGTTTTTGGTAACATCAATAACCTAACTACTTGGGATCAAATTATGCCATACGCCATGGACTTGATGGATGGAGGATATCCTTCTACAGACCAAGTTTCTCAAAGTGATATTTCCTACGAAGTGATCGGTGAGCCTGGTGCGCGTATTTTTAAATTGCAATGGAAAAATGTTGCCTTCTACAACGACACAGAGCCATACAGCATGCGCATGAATCTGCAAATGTGGTTGTACGAATATTCGAATAACATCGAATTTTGGTATGGTCCGAGCGAGAATCTCGACACCTTCGTTATCCAAGACTTAAACGGTATTTTGATCGGTATGGGACAACAGATTGACCCTTCAAACCAAACCAACCCGACGGCTCAAAATTTCTGGGTTTTCACAGGCGATGCTTTGAACCCAGGGGTAATTAATTCACCGAGTATCATCGACCTAGAAACGGCTACGCTCTTGCTTTCTACTCCTCCTGCAAATTATGTGTACGCTTTCCGTACAGGTATTGCAAGTGTAGAAGAAGCAGGTACTTCCGAATTAGCGGCCGATCTTTTTCCTACTCAAGTGTACACCTCATTTAATGTGCGCACAGCAGAGCATCAAAAGGTTCAATTGTCCATTTTGGATGCCACTGGAAAATTAGTACGCTCTCAATTACTCGATGGTGGCTTCCAAGTGGTAAACGCTGAAGGCCTAGCAAGTGGAGCTTATTTTGTTCGATTAAGTTCTGAAATGGGAACAACCATCAAACGCATTGTCAAAAAATAATTCAAGCTTTTTGAGGTCTGATGGCTAGGTATAAACAAACGGCCAAGCCCAATAAACTGAGAAAAAGCAAATAACGAATAAGTGGGGAGTCGTAGGTAAACTCGATCTTCCTCATTTGATCACAAGAAGGAACGGACACTTTCATCATCGCGCCCTTATAGGGTTCAATGGGGAGAGCTTGTCCGTTTACTTTTGCTGTCCAGTTAGGGTGTATGTTTTGTAATAGAATGACTTCTGTTGCCTTACCCGCCGCCATTTCCGCTGAAATGCTATTGGGGTTTAACTGCCAATGGCTTATGCTTGTTGAGTCCTTTGCATAAAGGAGGCTATGATCCATTTCGGATAAAAACAGTGGGTCTTTTTCAAATTGATCAAAGCCCTTTAGGATAAAAGAATTATATCCATCGTAAGCAGGCATCTTTTGAAGGATGTTCTGATTTTCAATAATGCCTGGTATGCGCAAGGAATCGCGCTCGCTGTTGATGAATGCTAAGTGTTCTCCAGCGTAAGGTGATTTTCCTTCTGGCAATTGTTCTATTTTGGCTTGCGATTCATCAAAGGGAAACGTGTAAACAGTCATGGTAGTGATGTTTACTTGCGTGGCTAAAAAAAGATCAATGATAACGATGCTCACTAAGGCGATGCGCTTATTGTATTTAATACTAAGGGCTGCGGTGAGCAAGATGAATAATGCCAAGAGACCGTTTAAAATGGCTCTGTCCCAAATGGAAACGGCAGAATGATCTACAGGGTTTTTCCATTCAGCCCAAAGCGTTGAAAGGCTTGTCGGTACAAACGAGTTCCAATGAAAACAAAGAAGTAGTGCGATTCCGATCAAGGCAATAATCGAAGCCTTGATCCAACTTTCTTTTGGTGCTTGATGCAATTGTTCGGCTCCCAACACAACAAGTAAGAAGAGCACAAAAAAGCGAAATATGGAAGGATGACGAAAAAGCGATAGTCCTGGGAAATGACTGATGGCCATTCGCAGCGGAGTGGCTTCTCCTAAAGCGATCAATAAAAGCACCACCGCAGAAACAAGCATCCACCACTGACGACGGTGGCGTGGTTTGTAAAAAAGAAAACTAATGACCGATACAAGAATAATGAGACCTACATAACTGTTGATCATCGTTAGATCACTTCCCCATTGAAAGTTCTCCATAGTGCCTGCGGTCCAAGGCAATAAGAAGCTGATGTAGCCTTTTAAGGGCAAAGGGTTTTCAAGTATGCGGGAGGCATTTAGTCCATCAGCGCGTGATAGATAGGATAAAAATTGCCACACGGAATACAGTGCGGCCGAACACACAACAAGCGTTCCCACGGCTAATACACCCCAATACCGAAGTACGCTAAAGCCTTGCGAAGACCAATGATAGAGGAAAAGATAGGCGCCATACACAATAAGGCAATAGAAGGCAATAATGGTAATACCAGGATAGCTGCCCGTGATCATCATATAAAAAATCAAGATGAGGGCCGCTACGCTGCTCCACTTTAACTCATGACTTAATAGCCGCAAATAATAGATCAACAGCGGAAACCAAGAAATACCAATAAGGTAGATGAAGTTTTGGGCATTGCTCACATACATGCCAGAAGCCATAAAAGAGGCGGCTGCTATTACTCGGATATAAAAGGAATGGCCCAGCGAACGGGAAAGCGCATACATACCAATGCCAGCGATAACCACATGAAACATCCATTCGATGTGAAGGGTGTAAAAATCATATCCAAACAGTCCTCCTAGAATCCACACTGGTGGATAGAATGCACCTACCTCTGGGTCTGCGTGTAATGGGAAACCGAGATATTGATAGGCACTCCACAAGGGTAAGCTTCCTGCGCGCAATGACTCACCTACGTTGTGTCGCCAAGTGAGAAAACAATGAAGCGCATCCCAGCGCAAGGGATATTGAAAGAAGCCAACTTGCCAAAAAAACAGAAAGGCTATACTGGCTAGAAGAAGAGCTATACCAAATCGCTTGAGCATGTAGGCGAAGGTAAGCACTGTGTTTATAAGTGAGTGTGTACACTTATTTTTTTTAGTGGCAAGTTAGACTTACATTTGGCCGCGTAAAACAATTTGCATCTAACTACATGTCATACCTTTTTACATCAGAATCTGTATCTGAAGGCCATCCTGATAAAGTGGCTGACCAAATCTCTGACGCGCTAATCGATCATTTCTTAGCATTTGATCCAGCATCAAAAGTTGCTTGTGAAACACTAGTTACTACTGGTCAAGTGATCTTAGCGGGTGAGGTAAAATCTTCAACCTACTTGGATGTGCAAGAAATTGCTCGTCAAGTCATTCGCGAAATTGGTTATACCAAAAGCGAATACATGTTCGAAGCCAATTCTTGCGGTATTCTTTCTGCTATTCACGAACAATCTCCCGATATTAATCAAGGGGTTGAGCGCAAGAAGAAAGAAGATCAAGGCGCCGGTGACCAAGGTATGATGTTCGGTTATGCTTCACGCGAAACGGACAACTTCATGCCGCTTCCACTTGAGCTTGCTCATATGTTATTGCGCGAGTTGTCTGCCATCCGTCGCGAAGGCAAAGTGATGAAATACCTTCGCCCTGATGCGAAGAGCCAAGTAACCATCGAGTATAGCGACGATCACCAACCAATTGGAATCTCTGCTATTGTAATCAGCACTCAACACGATGATTTCGATAAGAGTGATGACAAAATGTTGGCGAAGATTAAAAAAGACGTTCAGGATATTTTGATTCCTCGTGTGGTAAAACAAGTACCTGCGCGCGTTCAAAAGTTATTCAAATCGAAATACATGCTGCACGTTAATCCAACGGGCAAGTTTGTAATCGGTGGTCCTCACGGCGATACTGGTCTTACTGGTCGTAAGATTATTGTAGATACATACGGTGGTAAAGGTGCACACGGTGGTGGTGCTTTCTCAGGTAAAGATCCTTCGAAAGTAGACCGCTCTGCTGCCTACGCTACTCGTCACATAGCCAAAAACTTGGTTGCCGCTAACGTATGCGACGAAGTGTTGGTTCAAGTAGCATACGCCATTGGTGTAGCTGAGCCAGTAGGTTTGTACGTAAACACCTACGGCACAGCTAAACTCAACATGACAGATGGTGAGATCGCAGCTCAAGTAGGCAAAATATTCGATATGCGTCCATACGCTATTGAAACACGCTTTAAACTTCGCACTCCTATCTATCGCGAAACAGCTGCTTATGGTCACATGGGCCGCAAGACTGAAGTGGTAGAAAAAACCTTCAAAGACGGAAGCGGTAAAACGAAAAAAATCAAAGTAAAACTATTCCCATGGGAAGAGTTAGACTACGTAGCCAAACTCAAAAAGGCATTCGGAACGAAATAATTTTAAAAGCCGCCTCTGCTCAACAGAGGCGGTTTTTTTTTCGCCCTACTTTCCTTATTTTGCAACATCAAAAAAGTTAGGCGAAAGACCGTTTATGAGATATGTACTTTGTTTGATAAATGTGATGTTGGCTTTGAGCGGTTGGTCTCAGATAGATTCAATGCGCGTGGAGGTTTCAACTCCTGTCCAAGCTTGGGAAAAATCACTCCTTCGCAACGTAGGCAAAATAGCAGCTCCCAATCGCGATGAGGTATTGCGCCAACTGGATTGGCAGTGGCAATGCCTTGGCCCAGAAAGGCTACCTCAAGAATTGAATCCGGGAGGCAAAGCGATTCCCGCCTACTCAGTGAATAGAGGCAACGGCACGGGGCGCATTAATTTCTTGTATCAGCATCCTCATTTCCCTAATTACTTATGGGCCTGTTCTCCTACCGGAGGCATGTGGATTACCCAAAATGAAGGCGAGACGTGGCATAATGCAGGCACCGATGCTCTGCCCATCTCTGGCGTTTCGTCGGTAGCTGTGGATCCTAACTGCACGTCGCGTTGGGCTCTGGCTACCGGTGATGGCGACGATCTTCTGATGTTTACAGATGGTGTTTGGTTAACCAACGACTGTGGTCAGCACTACGAAAGAATCAACGGAGAATGGGAGTTTTACTCCTTGCCTTATGGCGAGCCCAATGATGCCGCGGGACAAATTAGCGACATAGAAGCGGATCCCCGCGAGATGGATTACCTTGTCGTAGCGGGTAACAGAGGTCTTTTTATAAGCAAAGGTGATCTTTCTCCGTCTTCAGTGAAATGGAATAAAGTGGCCAACGGGCAATTTTATGAGGTCATTATTATTCCTCAGAAAAAAAAGAAGCAAGACATCATTATTGCTTCTGGAGAAAAAATGGTAGCGTCTTTTGATGCGGGTAAGTCTTGGGTAGAAATGCCTCAGCCTGCATACCCGATGTCGAAAGAATTTCCTTTTTTACGAATTAAAATAAGCTACTCTCCAACACGGCCTGATTATATAATGGCTGCTGTTACTTGCTCTGAAGCGAATAGCCAAAGCCTTATTGGCGAGGCTACCCTCCAAGAATTTAATTTAAAAACAAAAGAATGGAAATTAATTCGTTCCTTAAAAAAGGATATGAATAATGTCATTCCATCTAGGGCAAGAGCTTTTTGTGTGTCGTCTACGGATAGCCTTGTGCTGTTCTGTGCCAACGTACAGCCTATATTTAAAAGCACCGACGGCGGAATCCAATTTAATAAAGTAGCGAAGAACGAAATCCATGACGATTGCCACTTTATTACGATTTCTCCCGATGGAAAAACGGTATGGGCTTCTACGGATGGCGGTGTCAATAGAAGTACCGACTTGGGTGTATCATGGCATAGCCGAGATAAGGGCATTGGGGCGGCCAATGTTTTTGGGGTGAGCACAGCACAAACTTTTTTACCACAAGTAGCCTATGGTGCTTACGATACAGGTGGCAATTTGTTGAAAGACGGTGAGTGGTGGCATGTAAACTGGGGTGATGGGTTTGAAACGATTTCACATCCGGCTGACTCCAATGTAATCATCACCTCCATGCAGAATGGCGGATTGTTCCGAGCAATCGATGGACAAGATTTTAATACTTCTATTTCTCCGATGGGACAAAAAACGGAGTGGCACTCTTGGATCAGACAACATCCTGTTTATCACAACATGATTTTTTGCGCAGGACAAAAATTGATGCGGTCAAATGATCTTGGCGATTCATGGGAAGTCTTGTTTGAATGTCCCAAACTCGATAGTTCTTTGGTCAATGCTTATCGCTTTTTCTTTGCTCCTGATCATCCGGGTGTCATGTATGTGTATGTGCTCGATAAAACACACATTCAACCTCAAATTTGGCGTTCGTTTAACATCACCCAATCGAATAAAACGGACATTAAATGGGAAGCACTTCCGCCTGTTCCTGTCGAAGGCTGGCTGACGAACATCGTAGCGGATCCCGCGGATCCGTCAAAGTTTTGGGTGTTATATAACAAAACCGAAAAGACTGAAAAGCTCTGGTATTTCAATGGAAGCGAATACATCGACCAAACATTGAACTTGGGTTCTGCAAAATGTGAAAGCATGGTGCTGCAACGGGGCAACGATAAACGACTTTACATCGGGAGTAATTATGGCGTCTTCACTAAGTCGGCTAATGAGTCGCAATGGACACTGCTTCGCGGGTTGCCCGGAACATTTATCAAGAGTTTAGATATCAATTATAAAGCAAACAAACTGGTGGTGGGAACCTTTGGAAGAGGTATCTGGTGGGGTGATTTGATGCGTAAATGATTTATTTGTTATACACTACATCTATATCAACGGTATTCGGTAGATCGAAAAAATTCAGTGTATTTAATTGCTGGTCTAATTGATAAACACCCAATGCACTAGCGGCGTAAATTCTTCCTCCAATTTTATCTTCTGCTAAGGATAGGATGTCCATGGCGTTTTGTGTGTAATCACTTCCATTAAACGTGTAATACCGCACTTGGTCGCTGTGACAAACCACCACACCATAAGCAGTTCGGTATGCGGAGCTAATGGGGGAGGTGTTCGGGTTTTGTAAAAAAATCGCCCATTGATCGAGGTAATTATTTTCTACATCATATATGCGCAACACTCCCGAGCCATTTTCGTCATTCGCTACATAAATGAATTGGTTGTCATTTTGCGCAGGAAAAAGTTGAACCACATCATCAGATATGCTCAACGACTGCCGAAAAAATCCGCTATTGGCACTATACAACTCCAATCGACGCTGCGTGAGGTTTTGAACCGAATAGGAAAGCAACGCATTGTTTTGAATGCTCAACACCGTTGATCGAGGCACATCATAGGAAAGTTGTCGCAGCCCCAAAGAGTTGAATTGATACACTTGATCATCTGCTCCACTAGCATAAAGCTTTTGCGTAGTGGTATCCATGATCGATGAATAGAAAAAAGAATCGCCCAATCCAAACGGAATTACTTCCTGATGAAGGATAGAAAAATTATCGGACGAAAGCGTGAGCAGACCTGAAGTGGCATCGCCGATCAAATGAATCACGCCGTCATAACTGTTGACCTCCATTTGATGATAAGTCCCTGAAGTGGTAAAAACCTCGCTCCAACTTCCATCTCCGTTGAGTTGGTAGATGGCGCTTCCGTTGGATTGTACCAAGGCATATATACCTTGAATAACTACCGGTGCACCTATAATGCGGATATCTCGAAAATCACTCTTGCTTTGGTCTTCGCTATCGTAAACCGTAGCGCTGATGTAATAATTCCCACTTTTTAATCGTTCATCGGTAAGGTCAAATGAAAGGTATTCGGTCATAGAAGTTTCGTTGTTGCCTTCTATCAAGCGCGAAGGCATGGCTTGCCTTCCTGAAGCATCTTTGATGGATACAATCAACTTGTCGATACCTTCTTGGCTTTGGGCTTTTACCGCAACTTCAATGCTGCCGCCATAGGTATGAAGACTGTTGGTATTAGGGCCAAATACGTGAACGGATGGAAGGCTAAGTTCCTCTTTTTTACAGGCTTCGAACAAAAGAATCAAGCCGAGTAGCGGAGCAATCTTCACCATATACGCAAAAAACCGCAACGGTTGGTGCAATGGTTGAAAAGTACTCTTTAAAGTGGTCATAATAGGCCAAATTTAGACGAAATTTATATGATAACGAGGAGGATAGCTTTTTCTAACACGGGTATTGTAAACTGTATTGATAACTGTGCAGCGAAAAAGGTTCTTTCCGAAGCTATTTTTGATCCCCCTTTAAAAAGGGGTGACACCGATTTTTTTTATGAGCGAACAAGACAACAGACAACGCCGCCGCGAACGTATCTCAGGTATCAGAGATGCAATGAATCAGGCTATGGGTATCGAAATGGGTAAACTTCCGCCACAAGCTGTGGATCTCGAAGAAGCCGTTTTGGGTGCCATGATGCTGGAGCAAATTGCTGTGAACACCGTCATCGATATCTTAAAGTCTGACTCGTTCTACAAAGAGTCCCATGCTCGTATTTATGGCGCCATCTCCCAGTTGTTTCAACGAGGCGAACCCATCGACTTGCTTACCGTAACTCATCAGCTGAGAAAAACGGCTGAACTAGAATTGGTCGGTGGTCCGCTCTACATTTCGCAGTTGACCAATCGTGTTGCTTCTACAGCCAATATTGAAACGCACGCTCGTATCATCGCTCAGAAGCACATTCAACGGGAATTGATTCGTATTTCCAATGAAATTATCAAAGACGCTTACGAAGAAACAAGTGACGTATTTGATCTTTTAGATAAAGCAGAGAATAACCTGTTTCAAGTAGCCGAAGGCAACATTCGTAAGAACTACGACAAGATGAGTGTGCTCATTAAAACGGCGCTCGACCAAATTGAAACAGCTCGACAAAATACTTCGGGTGTGAGTGGTGTGCCCACGGGTTTCACTGCCCTCGACCGCGTAACATCGGGATGGCAGCGCAGTGATATGATCGTTATCGCTGCTCGTCCTGGTATGGGTAAAACGGCTTTCGTATTGAGCATGGCGCGCAACATGGCCGTTGATTTTCAAGTGCCAGTAGCTGTGTTTTCTCTCGAGATGAGTAGCGTTCAGTTAGTGCAGCGTTTGATTGCAAGTGAAACAGAAATTGATGCGGAAAAACTGCGCAAGGGTAGTTTAGAAGATCATGAGTTTCATCAATTGCACCAACGTATTTCCCGCATCGCTGAAGCGCCCATTTTTATCGACGATACTCCCGCACTCTCGGTATTCGAATTACGCGCTAAGTGCCGCCGTCTAAAAGCACAACACGGCATTCAAATGGTAATTATCGACTACTTGCAACTCATGACCGCGGGTGGTGAAAATAGATCAGGCAACCGCGAACAAGAGATCTCAACTATTTCACGAAGCATTAAACAAATCGCGAAAGAATTGGATGTACCTGTAATCGCCCTCTCTCAGTTGTCACGTCAAGTAGAAACAAGAGGTGGTGATAAGCGCCCGTTGCTCTCTGACCTTCGTGAATCGGGTGCGATTGAGCAAGATGCCGATATCGTGGGCTTTATCTATCGCCCAGAATATTACGGCATCGAAGTGGATGCAGAAGGCAATCCTACCGCCGGAACCGGTGAAATCATCATTGCGAAGCACCGTAATGGTTCATTAGAAAACGTGAAGCTCCGATTCATTGGTCGTTTAGCGAAATTCACCAACCTCGATGGTTACGATTTCGATAACAATCAATACGGTGAAGCAGTTACGGCAGGTGCCAGCAGCTTTGGTAGCATGGTTACACCTGGAGGACCAACTACCATAACGGTATCCTCGAAACTCAACACCATGCGCGACGATGATGAACCTTTTGATTATGCCGGCGATCAAGCTCCTTTCTAAATAAAATTATTTCTTATGGCTTTTTTCCGAGTACTTATTTCTTCGGTGTGCTTCCTATGGGGGTTCCACAGTTCCGTGATTGCACAAGAGGATAATATGATGCTCATGGAAGATCTAGATGTAGCCGTGCCCGTAGAACCTGAGCCTACTAAAGAAGAAATAAGGAAGGAACGAATCATTACCGCTCGATCAGTTATTGGAAGTCTGAATAGTAGCAACCGAACTCATTTTTCTAAGGATACAACTTATGTGGCTTACTATAACAATGAACTCCTGGATACGGTTAGCACATACCGTTATCGATGTGATATAGAGGAGACCAAAATTAAATTGATCA
>JBDKGH010000032.1:0-3706 GCA_039798265.1 Bacteroidota bacterium
CATAAAAAGACCACAAACCATTGGCGTCTTTTACTCGGATATACAGCGTATGCACACCATTTGCAAGGCCGTCAAGAGATAACTCCAAATCAGCACTTCCAGTAAAAGCGGTGAGCGCAATAGGAGTTCCGTTGCCTAAACCGGGGTCGGCATCAAAATAATATTCAACCTCTACGATCTCTTGGTTCATACTGCCCACTACTTGAAACAAACGTTGTGCATAAAGAGACCATTGATTCGCATTGTCGCGCACGCGGATATAGGCCATGTGCATGCCGTTTGATAAGCCATCTAGGTCAAGATCAAAACTACCTATAACGGTATCATTGGCTAAGGGAATTTGAATCCCTTGTCCAATGCCTGGATCATTATCAAAAAAATACTCCGCCCTTCCTAGCACCGCCATTTGTAGGCCGCCTTGAATCTGGATATTTTCTCTATCATAGAAGCTCCAACGACCATTGTTGTCTTTCACTTCTATGTACATTACATGCATTCCACGAGCGAGTGAACTCACATCTACCGTGAAAGGCTGATCAATTGCTGTTTGATTGGATAACGAAATATATTGATATCCATTCGAGTTGTTATCGAAGTAAACCCTTGCCTGACGAAGGTTTTGAGCATGAACATCGAAACAAAAAACATTCAACATGATCAGCATTAAAAGCTTGATCATTGTTCTCATTGTCCGCTTCCTGTTGCGTTAAGATGAATAGTAATAGTGCCTCCTGCAGGAGCAGTTGAACTTCCTAAAGAAAAGTCAACTACGTTAGGAGTTCCACCATCAATACCGGCGTGATTGAAGTTAAAAATACCTCCGTAAATACCGATATCGGTTCCATCGGAAGCGGCATCAATGGCGGGTGATTCTGCCCCTACATTAAAATTCCAATTGTATTCATAACTCGTAGAGTTGTAATAACTAACAAAAAGAGGACTTACGTTACTTAGGTTGCCAGCTAGTGAAGGGAAGGTTCCTCCTGTTGACCACAATATGTTATCATGAAAATTACACTGACCACAATTGTATGTTGCACTGTTCACAGAACTCGCAGTTGTCATTAAAATGCTATTTTTCACTTCCACATTTGTCCCATTTATAGAACCATAATATACCGAAGAATTGTAGGTATTCAAAATACAATGGTCGAGAACCGTACCGCTCGGAATATTAACGAAAGTGTAATTTTGTCCATTTGATTGAGCGTAACAGTTACGGATAACCAAATTAGATCCGAAATAGGCAAAATTGCATACGATTGAACCCGTAATAAATGCGCAGCCTTCAAACACCCAGTTGTTATAGGATCCTGATGCAACTTGAAGAGGAGAAGCCGAGTAATTATATAGTTGACAACCCGAAACAAGAACGTTACTAATCGAGCTATTCGAGGGCGTTTGAAGTGTATTAATAATTAAGCCTTTAAATATTGCGGCATCCGCACCAGTTTGAATGACTGCTGTGCTTATGGTCGTGTTATATGGAGAAAAACTTGGATTGTGTCCAGGCCCCATTATTACCAAGCGCTTGTCCAATGTGATATTGGAGTATGGTACAGGTGATGGTTGTATATAAATAGTATCACCTACCGGAGAAGCCCCAATGGCAGCAGAAATAGATGTAAAATCAGCATCTGACCCCACTTGGTTATTTACAGTTCGGATGGTCGCAAAAGAAACACCTGCTACAAAGCAAATAGCAAGTGAGAGTAATAGTTTTTTCATGGTTTTTGGTTTTGAAAGCGCAAGATACTAAAATTCAAATTCCTGATCGGCCAACATTCCCTGTAATAACACTCATTCTTACTAACTTGCGGGCGGCTTAACACAAAAAAACATGAAGAACTTTCTATCTCTTTTTATACTCCTAATTACCACTCTCGTTCATGCCCAAAATGCAGGCACCCTTGACGCCTCATTCGGTGATGCGGGTAAAGTTTTCAGTATCATTGGTGGTGTAGAAAGTAAAGCCAATGGTGTTGCCGTTCAAACAGATGGAAAAATAATCGTTGTTGGTTACGCCGTTTCCTCTTTGGGCGATAAAGACTTTGCTACCATTCGACTCAACAGCGATGGTAGTTTCGACACCACCTTTGGAACAAATGGTATAGTACTCACGGATCTCCAAAATTACAGCGACGATGTGGCTAATTCCGTTGCCATTCAAGCTGATGGATTTATCGTCATCGCAGGAGAATCACAAGATGGTATTGAAAAAAAAGCTGCACTGATTCGACTAGATAACGCGGGTAACTTAGACAGTGGCTTCAATGCATCCGGCATCGTGCTGAGCGATTGGATAACCGGACAGCAAGATGCAATCAATGTCCTAAAATTTCATTTACCAACAGGTAATTTAATTGTAGGAGGATATTCTGAATTATCGAGTACGGTAGCCACTCCCATTTTAGCCCGATACACTAGTGCTGGGCAATTAGACATCAATTTTAATTCAACAGGTATTGTAAACATGGCTGTGGTGAGTGGTGATGCCACACGTACTATTGTAGTCGAAGACATTGCGATAAAAGCCAATGGAATCATTTCAGCCGTAGGTTGGAGAAGAACCACGTCTACTTCTATTTCAACTGAATGGTGGGCTGGCCGTGTGCTCAGTAACGGATCTATGGACAATACATTTTCTGTTGATGGTGTGTTGAGCTACGATGAAACAGGATCAAACTACGGCACCTGCATAGAGCTCCTATCCAACGATAATCTCTTAGTAAGCGGATATCGCCAATACAACGGTGATTATAGTTTTCGCTATTTAACCATCAACAGCAACGGAAACATTCCTGCCGTTTCTACCGGATTCATTATTACCGGTTCACAAGATATTCTGCATAGTATGCTCATTGACCCCAATGGAAATTACATATTAGCCGGTTCATCAGGCACCAGTTTGAGCGGTTCTTTTATACTTACTCGACTTTATCCCTTTGGAGCATTTGACGCCACATTTGGGAGCAATGGAGTTACTTCAACCCAATTTGTGACCAACAATCTAAATCAATGCAATGAAATAATCCTTCAAACAGACCAGAAAATAATAGCCGTTGGTTTTGGCGGACAAGGCTTTGCCGTTTCACGATACTTAGGTGTAGAACAAACGGATCTCAATAACTTCGATTTGATTTCACCTGCAACCAACAGCATCAACCAACCCTTTACTAGTTTAAATCTAGATTGGTCAGATGCTACGGGAGCGGACGGCTACATAATAGAACGGAGCACCGATGCCACCTTCACCTCTTTGCAATCTTCGAATTCGGTTTTATCTCAAACTACACTGACTAATTTAATTCCAAACACTTTATACTATTGGCGCGTGAAAGCCTATACCAATTTTGAAGAGGGAGAGTATGTAGGACCTTGGTCTTTCACCACTGTAGGATTAAATAATTTCACGTTACAGCTACCAGCGAATAACGCCATAAATATACCCGTAGCTAGTGTCACCTTTAACTGGACAGATGTAGCGGGTGCTACAGGTTATCAACTTCAGTTGGCGACCGACAACACCTTTTCATCGCCACAAACCCTGACCTCTAGCGCATCTACCAATTCAGCTGTCTCATTAGCGTCGAGCACTGTTTATTACTGGCGAGTTCGTGCCACTTTAGGCAATTACTTCGGCGATTGGTCTACCGTGTGGTCATTCACTACAGCTGCGCCACAAAATATCGTTGAAATGGAAAAT
>JBDKGH010000033.1:0-11600 GCA_039798265.1 Bacteroidota bacterium
AAAACACGATACCCCTTACCTCCATACCACAGGGTATGACTACTGGTGAATTGGTCACACTTATTGGTCTTTAAGAAAAGATCAAGTAACAACTGGAAAAACCAACTACGAGCACTACCGCTGCGCTGAGAAGAATAGATTTACCATATCCCTTTAGGTTCGGATTAAGTAACAAAAATGCTCCCAATACGATGGAAAGGAACAGGTGCAACGCCATAAACATGGCTACGCCCAAGATGTTGTACAACTGATTATCGATAGCGAAAAAACCAGTATAGATCGCCAATATGCCCAACTGAATGAAAAGTACTCTCTCAATTTTTTCCATGAACGGCTAATTTTTGGTGAGTTGCTAATTTTTCTTTGAATTCATCTCGATAAAACAAGTTCATCGTTTCAAACGGTATGATTCTACCGTCAGCATGCACTATATGCACGCATGACTTTTTGATGGCTCGTACATCAAAATCATAAGCGTCCATAAAGTTCATAATGATGATGCGAAACAAATTATCATAACTTAAATCGGGGGCCACCACGTTAGGTAAACAGCACAATAATTGATTGACCTGTTCCTTCACGCGATCAGTAGAAATACCAGTAGAAAACATACTCATCACGTACTGATGCAAGCGCTCATCTTGTTCGTAAACGATGGTGTTTTTAGAATTGTTCAACAAGATCTCAGGATCAATCATTCGGGTTAATGGCTGCACTTGATCATTGTATTTAAGGGCATAAGCCATTACTAGAGCATCAGGATTGCAAGGCACTGGTATCAAATCCGCGCTATTGAACACGGGGCTTTGTTCTAAAATCAACTTGCGCACTTCCGTATTGGTCATGCGGTGAATGGCTGGATCAAAATGCTCCAACCGTCCACTTGCGCTCGTTGGCTGAAAGGTAACCCCACGCACGCATTTTTGCTTCAATGCAAAATCGATGATCTCCCCTACTTCTTCATCATTGAGTCCTTTTTGTAAAGTAACCACCAAAGTGGTGCTGAGATTAAACTCATTCAAATGTTCCAATGCCTTTTTCCGAATAGCCGTCAAATCACCACCTCTGAGTTTTTTGAGCGCTTCCGGCTTAAATGAATCAAACTGCAAGTAGATTTCAAAGTCAGGCATGTAAGAAGCAAGCCGCTCAACAAATGCTCGATCTTGCGCTATTTTTATTCCGTTCGTATTGACCATTAGATGCTTGATTGGCCGTTTTTTGGCTGCATCCAAAATTTCAAAAAACTGCGGATGAATAGTAGGTTCGCCCCCGCTGATTTGCACCACATCGGGTTCACCCTCACTCTTCACTACAGCATCTAACATACCTTCAATTTCTTCCAATGTTCGATGTCGACCATGTGTGGGTGAAGAAGAAGCGTAACAGGTAGGACAAGTCAAATTGCACCGATCCGTCACTTCAATCAACGTTAAACACGAATGCTGTTCATGATCAGGACAAATCCCACAATCCAATGGACATCCATAATGTGTGTTTGTGTGGGGTTTCTTAGGGTACTCCGATGCTTTATTATAATTTCTAATCTGTTTATAATACTCGACATCCGTAGCAATCAAAACCTTCTGAAAACCATGATCCTTGCAGGTTTTCGTCATAAAAACAGCATTATCTTGAAAGATAATTTTGGCACTGATTTGCTTGTGACATTCGTTGCACAAACTGATGGTGTGATCGTAGTAGATGTAATTACGCTCTGTAGTCATTGACAAATAATGTTGAGGGAGAAAACAACCGAATAATCATTCGGTAATAATACACGATGCCCATTAAGGCGGTCCATTGTATGGTACTCATTCCGAAAAAAAGCCATGAATCGGGTTTCAAAAACTCCATGGAAAACCGAAATACGCAATACAAAAGCAAAAACAGTTGAAAGCGAAATCCTTCTTTTAAAGAAACTCTTCGCTCGACAAAAAGCAAGATACCTGCTAGACTTATCAGAAATAAAATTTCATAGAGGGCAAGTGGATGCCTCAGTATGCCATCACCTAAATCCATTCCCGTAAATAAAGTAGTTTCATAGCCATATACAGGTTCGGTTACCCCATTCAGAAAACAACCGATTCTTCCTATTGCGATGGCCAGCAGCAGAGGGTAGGTGAACAAATCACCCGAAGATCTCTTTTCGCCCAAGATCCACTTCACGAGTTCCACCGTTAAGAGACCTCCTAACAGGCCTCCCAATATGGTTTTATTTGCCAAAAAATGAAGTAGCGGATGTTCACTTGAAAACCACAGCGGAGGATTCTCTAAAGAGCCAATTAAGCGTGAAAAAAGAAATGATCCGAGAATAGCAGCCCCCAGAATAATCAATCGATTATTTTCCTCGATGGTGTCTCCATTTCTTTTTCTCAAAAAAAGAAACAAGCGAAACCCCAAAATAAAAGCCAGTGTCTCAAATAATAAATGAGCACTAAGCGAAAAGGAGCCTAACTCCCACAACACAGGGAAATGGAGGAAAAACATTTGCCTGTGAATATAACAAATGAATGCAAACCAATTTTATTGCTCGGCAGATAGCGCTTCCCATTGGGCGAAAAGCTCGTCCAATTGTTTTTTCTTCTCAGCGTAAATGGCGAGCTGTGCATTGGCGTGATCAGCATTGGTATAATCGAGTGCAGCAATTACCTCATCCAGTTTTTTGATTTCAGCTTCCGTTTCTTCAATCTGCTTTTCTACTTTCTGAATCTGCTGCTGTAGTTTCTTTTTTTGTTTTTCCTGTTCCTTTAATTCTTCCCGAGACAAAACCGGAACATTTTCCTCCGTCTTTTCAGGAACTACAATTTGAGGACGATCATCGCGCATTGCTTTCGACGATTTATTTCGCTCAAATGCCGCAATACTTTCCGCCTTTTTTTCCTTCAAGAAATCCAACACATCACCTGGCCAAATGCGCATGCGATCGGGAAGAATTTCATAGACAATTTGCGTTAACCCGTGCAGGAAGTCACGGTCGTGTGATACTACCAAGACGGTACCATCGTATTTCTGAATAGCTTGTTTTAATACGTCTTTCGAAGCCAAGTCCAAGTGGTTGGTAGGTTCGTCGAGTACTAAGAAATTATACGGTTGCAGCAGCAGTTTACAAAAGGCCAAACGAGCCTTTTCACCACCACTGAGAACTTTCACCTTTTTATCTACGTCGTCACCACTGAAGAGAAATGCGCCCAAAATTCCACGCACATTTTTTCTAATGTCACCCACCGCTTCATCATCAATGGTTTCAAAAACGGTTTTGTTACCGTCTAGTTCGTCACTTTGATTTTGCGCATAGTACCCCACGTTTACCGAATATCCCAATCGGAATTCTCCCTCGTGCTCTTCCTGTTTCATGATCATACGAATGAGGGTAGATTTACCCACACCATTTTTTCCCACCAAGGCAATTTTTTCACCGCGGTTAATCATCACGTCAAGTCCTTGAAACAATCGCAAATTGCCATAGGCTTTGCCCAATTTATTGCCTTCGAGGATTATTTTTCCTGCATGAGGTGAAGGTGGAAAAGCAATGCGCACTTTGGTGCCATCAAAGTCATCTACCTCAATTTTCTCGAGCTTATCGAGCTTGCGAATCAATGTTTGCGCAAAAGCCGCCTTATCCTTCTTCGCACGGAATTTATCAATGAGTTTTTGAGTATCCTCAATGTACTTCTGCTGGTTTTTAGCAGCTGCTTCTTGGCGCTCAATCTCGCCTTCGCGCTGCACTAAGTATTTGGAATAAGAGAATTTATAATCGTAGATCTTTCCTTTCGAAATTTCAATGGTACGATTGGTCACGTTGTCCAAAAACGTTCTGTCGTGCGAAATCAAAACAATAGCTCCCGGATAGTCCACTAAAAAATCTTCGAGCCATTCTATACTTTCAATATCAAGGTGGTTCGTAGGCTCATCGAGCAAAAGTAAATCAGGATTTTGGAGAAGTATTTTTCCCAACTCCACCCGCATCTTCCATCCACCACTGAACTCACGAAGCGGACGATCCATATCAGAAGACTTGAATCCAAGACCTTTGAGTACTTTCTCTATCTTTTCTTCCATGTTGCCACTGCCCAACAGTTCAAGGCGATGGCTTATTTCTTCTAACTCTTCTAGTTTATTACCATAGTCGTCAGAAGTATAATCGGGGTGATCGGTGATCGCTACCGTCAATTCTTCGAGACGAGCTTCTAGTTTTTTTACTTCTGTAAAAGCCGTGCTTGCTTCTTCATATACCGTGAACTGCTCACGGTGTGGCATCTCTTGGGCCAAATAACCCACCGTAGTTCCTCTTTGCAACGCAATACTTCCCTCCGAGGGCAATTGTAAGCCGGCGAGTGTTTTGAGGAGCGTTGATTTCCCTGCTCCGTTTTTACCCACAAGTCCTATACGATCGCGTGGACCAATAAAAAAAGAAATACGTGAGAAGAGTTCACGTGATCCAAAATGCACACTTAATCCACCAATAGTAATCATAAGACTCGATTTTTCGAGGTGCAAAAGTACATCAAAGTAAGTGCTCGGGAGGGCATAAAAAAAGCCCGATCAATCGCTGATCGGGCTTTTCTATATCATTTGGACATCTTAATAATGCCACAAGTCATGTTCAAGAACGAATAGATCGTTTTTAATGCGCTCGCTTTCCAACAACGCATCGATACCGCGTGCATAAGCTTCGATCGGACGGTTGTAAACGTTTTCTTCTTTCACCACGTAGGCTGAGAACATACGTTTTTGGAACAAGTCGTCGAAGGTCATACGTTGAGCATCGTTATGCAAGTTGAATACATCGTGGTTAGCGAACAAGTAACGACATTCTGGGAAGTAGAGCCAGAAGAGCTCTTTCTTACCTTTTACTTCACCTGTTTCAGTCACTGACAACACGATAGGAGCAAGACCGATGATGCGCACATAACGCTCAGAGCGTTGCTTATCAAAGATCCAATCTTCCTTCAACTTGTAGGCTACGATATCATCCGTTTCAACAGGATCTTCCACTTTTACCTCTTCAGGTTCACCTGTATCGAGGTTAGGGCGGTAAGATGTTTTGATTGGTTTAAGTACAGAGTCCATTTCACCGGGCTCCATTCTCCAACGGAATTCATCATCATCTTGCGTAGGACCTAGGCCGTAGGCGGTGATAGCGCCTTCGCTCAAACCTTTACGGATAACGTTCCACAAGCTCAAACGATCTTCTAGAGGATCTAGCGGAAAGTAGAGTGAGTGGTTCATTTTTTGGCGCAAGTCGATCACTTCCCAAATACGTTTTCTCCACATCACATCTGCTTGACGCAAGTGTGGGTAAGGAATAACGCGACGAGTTGGGTTGTGCTCAGGAACATAAGCACCATCCAATACGGTCTGAACTTGAGCAGCCCCGTCCAAGGTTGCGCAAAACAACATTGGTAGCAAAAAGGCGAACAACAACGATTTTTTCATGACCTCTTTTTGTTTAAATATTAGATCACCTTCAAAGTAATTGGAGATACCTTACGGGTAGTACCGTCTGGAAGATCCACCATAATTTCTTCGATGAAGATCTTTTCCCCTTTTTTAGCTTTCTTCAAATTTTCGCGCATTTGATCTGTACAAGCATTTCCTTGTGCGCTGAACTCTTTGAAAGAACCTTGGTTGGTGATTGTCATTTTGAATGACTTCACTTTTACAGTTACGTTAAAGTCAAAGTTTTCCATCTCGGCACGTACCCCGGCAGCGTTTGCTGCGTCAGAACCACCAATAGTGCTATCGAATGGTTTTTTACCATTGAACGAAGGCACTGGATCTGGAATACGTTTTACACGGAACTCCTTGGTACCAATTGATTTCTTTTGTCCGTTGATGGTCGCATTCACAACGATTTTCGCGTTGTTACCAGTACCAGGACGAACGTTCCATACACCTTTGTCGCCTTTCTTAAACTCTTGACAACCTTCGCAAGAAGCTTCGAGTTTATCTTGAGGTACGCCAGGTACAGAGATTTCAACTGGGTTATCCAAACCGCGGTAGAACACGTTCATTTGAACAGGAGAAACTACGAGTGCAGGTTCACCTACAAAGAAGTTCGGTACGTTGAAAGGAATGTATTCCTCTTTACCGTCTTTCATGTAAGAAATCTGACCGCGGTAACCGTGCTGACCTAATGACATGCCACCGGTATTTGTTTTGAAGCGTGCTTTACCATCGCTTTCAGTTAGAATAGGCGTTTTACCACCCACATCGAACACTTGAGCTGACTCTGGTGTATCGCCGCTGTACTCACCACCCATGTACACTTTCGACTGGTTGGTTTTGTTGAATGCTGCGAGGTAAATTTCCACTTCGTATTCGTCACCGCGAAGTACATAGCTTTGTTTTGGAACAACCGCTACGGTAACGTCGGTGAACTTCAAGTCAGAAGCGTTGATACCTTGAGCCAACGCAGAAACTACGTTGTTCTTAGCATTCATCACGTCTGTTTGAATCTTGCTCAAGCTCGCCAAAACAGCCACAAGCGGCATGTGGAAGAAGTTGTTGGTTTCCCAAACTTCTTCTTTACCATCGTGATCCAACCCAGGTTCAAATTTGAACGAGTTAGAGATCGCTGCTTTCACGTCATCGGCCAATTCGAAAGCTTTACCAGAACTATCACCACGAACGACTTTAATAGAAAGAAGTTCATCGCGGTATTTTTCCAATTTCGTGCGCAATTCATACGCAGAAAAAGGATCTTGACGAGGAGCTTCAGGCTTTGGGCCGATCAACAACGCAGTGTTGTTTTGGTTTTCGTCTGGTTTGGTAATGATTGGTTTACCTGATTCGTTTTTTGCATCAGGAGCAATACACTTACCATCTTTCATGAATTCTTCGAATCCAGCACCATCTTTACTGCCTTTAGAAGAAGAGGCGATAACGCGTGCTTTCATCTCTTCGATGTAAGCAATCATGGCATCAGCCAGTTTATCTACTTCTTCCGCTTTCTTTTGGAAAGGGACAGCTTTTGCACCCTCGGTCGATTTGTTAATCGCATCGATAGTAGCACCCGATTTTTCATCGAGGATCGTGTTGGTTTTAGCCAGACCGTTATTGATCTGGATAAATGCATTCAATACATCTTTAGAGATGTTCATCGCTAGGAGAGCAGTAAGAACGAGGTACATCATACCAATCATCTTCTGTCTCGGGGTTTCTTTTCCACCTGCCATTTTTTCTTGCGGTTTTTAAGGTTTAATGTTGAATGTTTCTCTGGAGAGGAACAGGCTACATTTTTTCTTAATTGCGGGTAGCAGAACCCATTGCGTTGAGCATATTCGAGTACACCTGGTTGAGTGATTTCAAGTTAGAAGCCAACTCAGCGATGTTCTCTTTGTAAATTCTTGTGTCTTCAGCAGAGTCTGAAAGGTTTTTAGCCAAAGCAGACATATCGCCGAACATCACACGAGTTTTTTCCAATTCAGCCAATTGAACTTCGTACATGTTGTTCAAAGCAGAAAGGTTTTCAGACATCTTTTGTAGGTGAGCACCTGCGGTTGCACCTTGGTCAGCATGAGCTGTAAGACCGGTTAAAGTCTCAGAAGCTGTTTTGTAGGTGTCAGCCAATACAGTTACCTTTTCAGAAGCATCGCGAAGACTGCTAGCGTACTGAGTAGACGCAGAAGCCGCTTCCGTTACTTCAGACATTTGACGAGCGTTAGTGCTGAAGGTACGCATACCATCACCTAAGCTAGCGATCAATTCAGGTTCAATTTTCGCTTCTGCCAACATGTTGTCCAATTGAGCAGTTAAGCTGTTGTTAGAACCGCCACCACCGTGGCCAGTAGAACGACCTTTATTTGATTCTTTCAAGCTATGTTTTGCATCTTCTGGAAGAGCCAATTCAGGATATACAAGTGACCAATCTGGTTCTTCGTGAATTTTTTCAAATGCAGAGAAGAAGAAGATGATCGCTTCAGTTGTCAAACCCACTACGAGGAGAAGTGATGCAAAAGGCCAGTGTTGGATTTTGAACATCGCTCCCACGATTACTACGGCTGCTCCAATACCATAGAGCTTTGCCATAAAATTTTTCCAAGCTTTACTTCCAGGTTTCATGCTTTTTTAGCGTTTTTTTTGGTGGTTTAAATTGGTTTCAATGATTGAAGATTACTCTGAAGGCTCGTTAAAGTCTTCTGGAGAAACGTTTTTACCGCGGCCGAGGTAACTCATTACACAACGGAATCCGATGTACGATTTTGCAGTGTCTTGGTATTCGTACGAACGGGTACCGGTTTGAATGAAGTATCCGATATCCTTCCAGCTTCCACCGCGAATTACTTTGCGTTTCATGCTGGGGGGATCATCAGCGCTTGCACGATAAACATATTCCGAACTCATGTCGTGAGTGAATTCATAAATAGATTCATCAAATGCAGTATTTGTCCATTCGGCAACGTTACCTGCCATGTTATACAATCCGTATTCGTTTGCTGAGTAAGATCCGATGGGTACAGTGTAACCACCATTATCTTCCACATAGTCACCGCGCATTGGTTTGAAGTTGGCCAAAGGACATCCGAGGTTGTTACGGATGTAAGGACCACCCCAAGGGTATGGGCTCAACTCGAGACCACCACGTGCAGCGTATTCCCATTCAGCTTCTGAAGGCAAGCGGAAACGTTGAACAAAGGTTTCACCCAAAGAGGTTTTCCACTCGTTCATGATTTGCGTGCGCCATGCGCTGAAAGCTTGACACTGGCCCCAAGTAACGCCTACCACTGGATAGTCGTCATAAGCTGGATGCCAGAAATAAGTTTCGGTAAGTGGCTCATTAAAGCCGTAAGTGAAGTCGTGAACCCAGCACAATGTATCTGGATAAACGTTAATTGTTTCTTCAATGATGAATTGAGAACGGTCACTGTGACCACGCACAGAGTGCAATTGGTTCAATGAGTTCACCTCGCCATATTCTTCATCTTTGCCCGCTTTCACAGCTGCAGAGGTGAAGTCGATCCACCAGTAACGGTATTTCAACTTGCGAGAGTCGATCTCCATACGATCGTAGAATTTGTCAGAACCCTGTAGGTAGAATTCATCGAATACTAGATCAAAGATCTCTTCATTCTCCATGTCGATATCTTCTTCCCAATTCAGCTTGTAGCCTTTATTGATGAAGCGGTCGATTTCTTGACCATTTTCGGTTTCGGTAATACCGTAACCTTCGATATCGTTCTGAGCCAAAAGGTCGCGCATGAGCGAGTCGCGTACATAGTACACAAACTGACGATACTCGTTGTTCGAGATTTCGTGCTGGTCAATGTAAAATGCAGGAATCGTCACCGTTTTTGAGCGAGAGTTCAAGGCGTAAGGAACGTCTTGATCACTCGGACCCATAGTGAACGAACCAAAATGGACATAGTTCATCCCATAAGGATTAACTTGGATCCATTCCTCCCTCGGGTAAACTCCTACAAGTTCTCCTTGGGGGCCACTGTAGCAACTTGCTAGGGCAGCGGCGATAACAAGATAAAACAACGATTTTTTCATGATTTCCCTTTTTTAGTAACTCAACTTCACTTTGGTGGGGTAAGGATTACTAAAACTCTTTATGCTTGGTAAGCAGGTATTTTTTCCTAAACGTAAGGATAACTCCCAGGGTTACACTTTATTTTACAAGAAGCGTGGATTTGAATATTTCATTCGCAAAGGCAGCTTGTTGATGCCTAAGCACGCACTCAAGAAAATCTCGTGAGATCCTGCAGAGTAATCTTTAATGTCTGAGGTAGTAACATCGTATGAATAACCAATCTTAAAACAGTTGGTCATTTCAGTAGTCTTATTTACTTGGCTTGTTTTGCAAGTTTGGAAACCTAACATTGGAGCGATCGCATCGCCTGGACGGAAAGAAAGACCTCCCCATACCATGTTATTCCAAAGTGCATTCACGTTTAAGTCAGCTGACATTTTTGACTTCAACGAAGTTTTTACCAACGCATTGGCGCGAAGGGTGATGTCCGTTCCATCTAAAGGATATTCATATCCTCCCATTAAATAATAGTGACGAGCCAATTTAACGTTTACATCGTAAAGGTTAGCTGCAGGTAAGTGAGTAGCGCTCAAACCAGCATAATATTTACCTGGTTGGTAAAGCATCACACCAATATTCGCATCTAAAGCCATAGATGAAACAGCCGCTGTTGGGATAGTAGCATCACCTTGATCGATTGGGTTCCATTTTGCACCCAAAGATTTGTTAACCATTCCGAGGTGAACACCTACTGAAAGAGTGCTTGCTCCGAGGTTTTTATGGTAAGCACCAGCAAGGCGAACAACGTTATTTGTTTCCTTACCCAAAACTTCAGTGTATGCGCTAAGACCAACACCGAGCAATTGAGATTTATTGTAACCTACTTGAAGGTAACCATTGTAGTTTAACAAATATGTTTTTGGATCGCCGTTAAAGCCATCCCACTGGTCGCGATGAAACACAGTTAAACAGTGCAATCTATCCATACCAGCTGCTGCAGGGTTGAAGGAAATACGATCAAACATCCAGTTGGTAAACTGAGGATCTTGTTGAGCGTTAACCATACCTGTGATAGCAGCAAATACGATTAAGAGTAAATACTTCTTCATATGCACGATCTCTTTGATTTTGAGCGGTTATTGGTTTTTTGGGTCTAATTCGAAAGTCGCTAAAGTAGAAACTTTTTCCACAGTCCCCAAAAAATTTCGACAATTCCCGCTAAGAATCGACGAAAAAGAAAATGAGGTCTTGGTGTCCAAGACCTCATTTAGGCTAAATAATATACTGAATCACAGATATTTCAGACCAATTTTTGGTAGGTTTTCCACCATCTATCTGGCATCTCCTCATTGGTGGCTTGCTGATACTCCGCATAGGTGCAGGGCACTAAGTGATGGCGCTCGTATTTGTTACCAGCCCCCGCGGGGTAGGGTACATCCATCCACCAGCGGTCACTTTTGTGGCTTTTATAAAACACCAACTCGTGGCTATCGCCCGTCAAATGCACAATGTAGCGTGAATATTCAGAGTAATCTCCAACTGGAAAATCACTTTTACGCGATAAATACCCCTCGAAGAAACACCACAGCATTTGCGCTACCAAATGGGCTGTTTGTCCATCGCGGTCAAAAAGTGGATTGTACTCATAGATCCCAAACGAGCTCAACTTGTCGCTCATTCCTGCATATCGGCAGAGCTGTGCTGCTTGATCACCATAAAAACCATTGGGCCCGCGGTGAGCATTGCCCGGTGCCTCCGATTGACGAATAGCTCCAATGTCAAAACTGATGAGATCCGCATTTCGCAAAATGGGTTCCGCCATCTGAATGTTGTGCTGAACCTCGCCCAAGCGCAAATAATCAAAATACATCTTATTCATCAACTCCAACAAATCGGGATCGGTGAGGTATCGCTGATGCCCAACGTTGCTGTAGTTAAATAAATAATTCGGTTTATGTAATACCACTCGATTGAGATATCCCTTTGAAGAAATATCCTCAGGCGCTGTACCAAAATCTAACTGATAATCGATGGTGACTAAATTCACTGTTTGCTCCATGGTTTCATATGCCAAATAATTGGCATAGGTCAAATCTTGACTGCCGCCAATAATCACAGGCATAAT
>JBDKGH010000034.1:0-35419 GCA_039798265.1 Bacteroidota bacterium
AAAGGATCGAAGAAATCGCCCTCTACTCCGTTTCCTATGAATGTCCCATTGAATGGCAAACCAATCAGCGGAACCTGCCCATCTGAAATACAGACTGTATCTTCCGCAACGGCCATCATTACTTCAGGAAGTTCATTATAAATAATGAGAAGAATATTTGAAGTATTTGAACACCCGTTGGCTGCTGTTCCAACTGCCGAAACAGGACCTTGATTAACCGCTAAGAAAGTATCTCCTTCGTTGTCTTCATCCCATTGATAGGTTTCAGCACCTGATGCGTGGAGCACAACCGTACCGCTATCGCAAAACTCGATTGGTCCATCAGCCCAAATACTGACTTCGGGACGAGGCAGCATGGTTACCTCATAGGTTGGAGAAATGCTACGGCAACCAGATGCGCTATAGCCAATAACATAAACAGATGTGGTTGTATCCACTTCTACAAAAAAGGCACTATCGCCATTCATCCATTCATAGGTTTCGGCACCGCCGGCATAAAATCGTGCAATATCGCCTTCACAAATTGTTGTTTCTCCTTCGATATTAAGCGTTACGTCGGGATTTAAGCAATCTTGAAATACACCAAACCATCCGTCGCCACCGCCATTATAATCTTGATCATAACCATAGCGCACCGAATTATCGGAGAACGTATTTCCACAGAACTGCATACGTTGGCCATTGATCATTTTTAAATCGTTGATCTGATCATTCAAGCTTCCGCCGAGGTTACCCGACCACTGCAACGAACCATCATCGAACAACTTGGCCACTAGCCCATCATTTTGACCTGCATAAGCATCGGTCCAGTTTCCAAAATGGAGATTCGAGGAATTAGAAATTCCTCCTATATATATTTGACCAAAAACATCTTGTGAAATACACAAACCGCGGTCATTATTACTGCCTCCCACAAAGCGTGACCAAATACGAGCACCAGCATTGCTAAGTTGAATTACGAAAGCATCTTCACCGCCACCATAGGTGCCGCTAATGGTCGCTAAACCAACGGAGCCATCACCGTAGCCTGCAGCCGTTATGAAACCATCCGTAACTGAAATGTCGAATATTGATTCTGAACCCGAACCACCAATATAGGTGGACCAAATAGGTTGATGATCATTTCCATAACATGCCAAAAAACCATCACCAGCGCCGCCATAAGTCATTTGAAAGCCGCCATTGGCTAACATTGCAGAACCAGCTTGCCCGCCAATGAGCCAATAATTTTCTGAAGTAACGGCTACTGACTCTGCTTTCTCATCGCCACTTCCTCCACGGTAGGTGCTCCACAACAATTCACCAGTTGTGCTCCATTCGGATAAAAACATATCCTGAGCACCACCAATCGTTGCTTGAGTACCATTGACAACCAAAAGATTATTAGAAGTAGTGGTGAAAGCCACCATCAATTTTCCATCAGCATTAATGGCGATTTGAGCATTTTCATCTTTACCCGCACCACCAAAATAGGTGCTCCATTGACGCTCTCCACTGCTGTTTAAACAAAGAATAAATATTTCTTCGTTCATCATACCAACTTCTTGATGAGCTCCTAGAGTAGATAATCCAGAAAGTGTAGTTGTAGTGCCAGCTATGTAAAGATTACCATCCGCATCGGTGCAAATAGAAGAAGCTTCTTCTTCACCACCACCGCCTAGATAAGAATACCAAAGAGGGGCGCCATTTTGGTCTAACTTCCAGACACACGCATCTTGGTGTCCACCTCCAAAATCGCTTTGGAAAGTAGGCGTACCCGCTGCTATGCCATCACCTGCACTTCCCACCACAATGGTCTCTGCACCGATAACGAGCATGTCTTGCATTTTTTCTTCACTCGCCGCACCGCTATAGCTCATCCACCAAGGAGTTGGTGCATCTGGAGGCAGATTCTGAGCTTTCACCGAAACACTCCACAGGAGCAACACTATCACCGTTGTAATAGCACTGTATTTCTTATTCAAACAAGGGGAAGGGTGGACAGTCGAATGAGTACTTTTTAAAGCCATAGGTTTAATCTTTTGCTGATGAGTAAACAACAATTGAACTATAAGTAGTAGAAAATTGAAAATTGACTTAAGTCATTCAAAAAGTCCAAAAAAGGAACTCAACCATTTAAGATCCAAAAATCTGTTTTTCAAATATTTAAGAGAAGCCAGAATCATACTCCGACTTCAAAAAACTGTGTCAAATCAGTTATTTATGCAATTGAGTTCATAAATAAAACTCCCGCACCTTCCATTCAATAGATTGACAATCCAATATTTGGAATAAACAAGAGGCGACTCCAATGGTTATCTGTTTCGTTCATCCTCCTGTATCTTTCGTCCGACGAAAAGGTCTTCAAAAGAGTGGGGAAAAGAGAAACCTAACTGTACGGTAGCTGATAAAAACTGCAAGAGAATCACATGAGAAAAAAATTACTCTTAACAGCTTTCATGGCTGTATTCATGATCCAAAGTGCAATTGCCCAAGAAGTGGTACTGCCGCACCACATGCGAGCACACTTTAAAACGAGAAGAGAAGCTTATTTCTCTTTCCCGATCCAAGATCAAACGCAGCTTTCACAACTCAACTCCATCATCTCTATTGACAAAGTAGAAAACGGAAACGTGTATGCTTATGCCAACGAAAGAGAATTTACTCGCTTCTATGCTATTCAAACAGACTTCACCCTTCTCACAGCGCCTTCTCTTTTAGAGCGCGTAGAGATGATGCCCGAAGGAAATATGGATGCGCGTGATTTGAATCTGACTGCATACCCTACCTATCAGCAGTATCTTGATTTAATGAATTCCTTTGCGTCTACTTATCCCGACATCTGTCAACTTTATACCATTGGTACATCAACAGAAGGGCGCGCACTTTTGGCTTTAAAGATTACAGACAACATCAATGCGCACGAATACGAGCCACAATTTTTCTATTCCTCCACAATGCATGGAGATGAAACAGCGGGGTATATACTCATGCTCGATTTGATTGATCACTTGTTAACGGGCTATACCACTTCAACCGACATCGCCGATTTAGTAAACAATTATGAAATTTGGATTAATCCACTTGCCAATCCAGATGGTACTTATGCCAGCGGCAATAACACGGTAAATGGTGCTACACGAGCCAATGCGAATGGCATAGACTTAAATCGCAATTACCCCGATCCGCAAGATGGACCACATCCCGACGGCAACCCTTATCAAGCGGAAACCATAGCCTTTATGGCCTTTGCTGACACCATGAACTTTGTAATGGCAGCGAATTTCCATGGAGGAGCTGAGGTATTTAATTACCCTTGGGATACTTGGGCACAAGACCATGTTGACCGCGACTGGTGGATCAACATCGGTCAGCAATACGTGGATGAGGTACAAAACGTAACGGGCACTAACTACTTTGCTGATTTCGGAGTGGGATATGATGGCCCAGGACTTACCAATGGATTTGCGTGGTACGAGGTGAATGGCGGGCGACAAGATTACATGAATGCAGATCGCAAATGCCGCGAGCTCACGATTGAACTTTCAACCATCAAGCTCGTTGCGGCTAATACATTTAGTTTTTACAAAGACGCTCACATAGAGCCTTTGAAAAACCTCATTAAAGAATCTACTCAAGGCTTTTATGGAATCATTACCGATAGCTGCACTGGACTTCCGGTGGTGGCTGAAGTAACCGTGGTAAATCACGATGACCAATACTCCAACGTAAGATCAGCGCCATGGGTTGGGAATTATTACCGCCCAATAAATCCGGGCACTTACAGCCTGGAAGTATCCGCGCCAGGATATGCGACAGTCACCCATTCTAATCTCACCATTGGAGCCAACCAATCCATTGAACATCACTTTACACTAACGCCTCAATTGCCCGTTGGTTCGTTTGAAGCTAATGACACGAATTGCAGTCCAACTGTTCAGTTTACAGATTTAAGCGGAAGCAGTTCTTCGTGGGCATGGAATTTTGGAGACGGCAATACTTCTAATGAACAGAACCCTACACATACCTATAGCGCACCAGGTGAATATTACGCCTCACTCATAGTGAGCAATTGTGCAGGCACGGTTGCGGTGACAATGACCAATCCAATCGCTATTAGTTTTGTCAACCCTCCCCTATTAAATGAAGATCAATTCGCTTCGTGTGATCCATCTACCTTTGTTTTAAACGCCAATGGAAGTGGGACTATTCAATGGTACAATGACCCTGTTGCAGGCGCATTGTTATCGACAGGAGGACAGTTCATTACTCCCACCGTATTAGGAGATGCCACTATTTATGCTCAAATTACTTCCAATACAGGAACCGTGTTTGGAGGAGAGCCCAATAATTCATTTGGCACCGGTGGTTATTACACTGGATCTAATTTTCATTATCTCCAATTTAACTGCACGCAAAGCAGCACCTTGCGCACAGTGAAAGTGTACGCACAATCAGCAGGCAATCGTACCATCGTGCTTCGTGATTTCGCAGGAAATATACTTTCTCAACTCACCGCGAACCTAAATACAGGACTTAATACAGTGCAACTCAACTTTAGCATTCCAGTGGCAAGCGGGCTGCAGTTGGGTGTAGCCGGTGGAAATGGTTTATATCGTAATCAAAGCGGTGCAGACTTCCCCTACACGGTTGGAAACACGATAGAGATTACTGGAAACAGTGCCGGTAATACAACTACTTATTATTACTTCTATGATTGGGAAATTGATAACAGTTGTACCAGCCAACGTGTCCCTGTATTCATTCACATTGGTATTTCTGATCCGATCACCGCTACTCTATCGGCAGCCACTACCGAGGGTTGTGAAGGTGAAACACTCGAAGTAGTTGGGGGAAGTGAAATTGAAGGTTCTACTTTTGAATGGTTCGTGAATGGTAATTTAGTATTCACCGAAACGGTTCCCACTACTACCAATACTTCCACTTTTAGTTCCAGCAACTGGGCAGATGGTGATGTGGTCAACTTCATCGTTACCTCTCCGGACACCTGCGACACCAATAATCCAGCGACCAGTAATAGTTTAACGATAACCTTATATCCAGCTCCTCCTACCCCAACCATCAGTCAACTGATTGGCGGAAACACATTAACTTCTTCGAGTGATACCGGTAATCAGTGGTACTACAATGGCAATCCTATAGAAGGAGCCACCAATAACACTTACGAACCCACCCAATCGGGCGACTACTATGTAGTGGTAACCTTAGGTTGCTCCAGCGCGCCTTCGAATACCATCAATGTGGTGATCACTGGTGTGGAAGAAGCGAGCCAACTGAAAGCCGAGGCTTATCCTAACCCATTTACCGATCAATTGAACATCATCAATCGATTCAATGGACTTGCACAGTGCACCGTGTACGATGCTCTTGGAAAAATACAAGACCGATTTACGGTAGGTTCACGTGCACAAATCTCTACCGCTCATTGGTCAAAAGGCATATACCAAGTGAACATGACCAATGGTGTAGAAAACATTTCCATCACGTTGATAAAAGACTAAACATAAAAGATCAGGGTAAAGAAAAAAGATTGTCTTTTGTTTTACCCATCACACTTCAAAGGCCGGGTAACCGGCCTTTTTATTTTCTAGCATGTTATCCTTTGCCAACCTCTATAAAACTTACGTAAAGCTGGTGTACAACACCGCCCTGCATTACGTGCGCAATATTGAAGATGCCGAGGAAGTAACCCAAAATGTTTTTCTCAAAATAGATCAGAACCTTTCTCAATTCCGCAAGGAATCCAATATAAAGACATGGATCTACCGCATAACAGTCAATGAATCGCTCGACTTTTTGAAGGCGAAAAAACGGAGAAAAAGATGGGCCCTTTTTACTACCATAGAAGAAAAAGAAATCAGTACGGAACATCCAGGCATGGACTATGAGTACAAAGAAGAATTGGAGCAACTATTGAAATGGATAGATGAACTCCCCGAACCACAGCGCAGCGCCATCATACTATGTCGTGTTGAAGGCCTGAGCATACAAGAAACAGCAGATGCACTAGAACTCAGTTATAAATCCGTAGAAGGGCATCTCAGCCGCGCTAGACAGATTATTTTAGAAAAAAAACAATCCGCTGAGGGAAAATAAAAAAACAATCGTCTAAGAAAATGAACACCGCTGAAATGAATAAAAGCAACGATCCATTTGAAGCCTTAAAGCACCTGCATTCGGTAGAGCCGAGCGCACATATATGGGAACAGCTGCAATCGCGAAGATATGTCCGTCCCATTCATTTATGGGCTTCAGCTGCGATGATCGCTGTGTTGATTAGTGTTCAATTACTTCAACCCAAAAACACGGACCTTTCTGTCTTCAACGTTTCACCGAGCGAACAACTTTATCATGAAGCTCAATAAAACCACCTGGCTCACCATACTCGTGATCGCATTAGCATTACTGAATGTATGGACCTTCTTTTTTCGCGGGCACCGCGGTAATAAAGATGGGCCAAAGAAATATATTATCGAACAACTCCAATTTACGGAAGAGCAACAGCAGCGATATGAGGAGATCATTGCCAATCACCGCAGTCGGATTGGTGAGTTGGAACATGAACTGCATGGAGAAAAAGATGCGCTGTATCAATTGCTTTCCGGGGATGCGAATAAGCAGAAAATAGATTCCGCATACCAGGCCATAGCGAACACACATCAACAGATTGAGTCCACGCATTTCAATCATTTTCTCGACATCCGCTCGATTTGTACACCCGAGCAGCAACCGCTGTTTAATGAGTTGACCAAAGAATTTGGTCGTCTGTTTCAACCGGGGCGCAGAGCACATGAGAAGTAAACATTTACTCCTATTAGCTTGCTCACTCTTATTCACCTTGGCCTCTTTTAGCCAAGTGATTCGTTTTTCTAGCAATCTGCCTGTTACGCCAGATTCAACTTCGGATGCCTCCATAACGGAACTGCGTTTTTACATTTCGAACATCCAGTTTTTTCTGAAGAAAAAAATGGTGTATTCCGATGAAAAACAACATCACCTGATTGATCTCACTGCAAGCCATCAATTTCTTTTAGAATACAGTATTCCCGCCTATTATGATTCCATTAGTTTCCTTTTGGGCGTAGATAAAAAAACAGCCGAATCGGGTGTTTTCGGTGGCGATCTAGATCCAAGACATGGCATGTATTGGACATGGCATAGCGGTTATATTCACTTGAGATTAGAAGGCTATTCTAACCAATGCGCGAGTAGAAATCACAAATTTCAATACCATATCGGAGGTCCTGAAAGTACTATTCCCATGGGATTTCGGGTGATCCAAGGACAGCCCATGCACATTCAGATAGACCTAAAAAAATGGATCCATCAACAGCCGTTCGAAGAGTCAGAGATCATGATAGCTGGCGAAAGGGCTAACGCATTTGCAAAATATTTTTCCCACTTTTTTATTCTAAATCCCTGAAAAAAGTTGCTTACATATCGCTTCTTTTAGCTGTGCTGTGTAGCTTTTATGATATAGCGTACTTTCAGCGTCCGCCGCATTTTCCGGAACCCATAGAGCAATTTGCTTTACATGCCAATGCAGAGCAAATCAATCTCGGTCGTCGACTTTTTTACGACCCTATATTGTCCCGCGATTCAACCATCTCTTGCAGCAGTTGCCACCTCAGCTTTACTGCATTCTCGCATACCGATCACGACCTTAGTCACGGAATAGAAGGGCGAATAGGCTTGCGTAATTCACCCGCGCTCATGAATCTCGCATGGAGTAAATCACTGATGTGGGATGGAGCCATTCATCACCTCGATATGCAAGCCCTTGCTCCTATATCAGATCCCGATGAGATGGGTGAAAACATAGCGCATGTTTTAGAAAAATTACAAGGTCAACCTTCCTACGTGGCTCAATTCAAAAATGCATTTGGAGCGGAAGAAATAACTGGAGAGTATTTATTGAAAGCCTTTTCTTCCTTCCTTGTTACATTGGTAAGTAGTCATTCCAAATATGACCAAGTCAAACTTGAACAGGCCACATTTACGCCACAAGAAGAAAAGGGATATCATCTTTTTCAGCAACATTGTAACCGGTGCCATCAAGAGCCCCTTTTTACCAACTACACTTTTCAATCGAACGGATTACCGATAGATACTACACTCCAAGATTATGGCAGAATGCGGATTACAGGAAAAAAAGAAGACTCCTTGCTTTTTAAAGTTCCTACACTTCGCAACATACAGTACAGCAAGCCCTATATGCATGACGGACGCTTTCGGAATTTGGCGCAAGTGATGAAACATTACGCTTCCAATCCCCAATGTAGCGGTCCTTTGAGCGCTAATGACCAAGTGGATATCATTGCCTTTTTACATACCCTTTCGGATAGCACATTTGTTTTCAATCCAAAATTTATATCGCCTCGCGAGGGAAAATAAAATAGAAATCGTCAAAAGAACAAACCATACTCCGATGAACAAATCACTACTACTCCTATTGTCCATTGCACTCGTGCATGTGGGGAACACTCAAACCAACCCGATCATTCTTTCTTGGTTACAAAACACAACTCAGACAGGCAGCCATTATGTGCAAGGAAACTCCACGGCCATACAGGATAATGTGCCTGTGAATTGCCAAGCCGTTCAGTACTCAACTAACTGGGTATATGTTACTACCAATGGAATACCGGCCTATCCAACGGGTCCATTTTTAGATGGCAATCCGTCGATAGCTACCGATCAGAATGCCATTTTTAAAATGCCGCTCACGCCAACGCCCAATACAGCCAATCCTACTGCTACGAATGGCGGGAACATAGGTATATTCATCAATGGAGTTGCTCTATTTGATTACCGCGATGGTGTATCGTGGAGAAATGCTACCAATTCATTGGCAGGCGGGCCACTTGGTGGCATGGGCGATCAAGTGTGGAACCGTGACGCTATAGTAGCAGAACGCGAAGGATTTGATTGTTCCAAAGGCCATCCTGCCATGGGAAATTACCATCACCATCAAAATCCCAGTGCATTCGATTTGGACTTAACAGTGATTTCAGACGTCTGTAATCTATATGCCGCAGATGGATTATACGCCATCAACCCGAATGAACATTCGCCTTTGATCGGATTTGCGTATGACGGTTATCCCATCTATGGCGCCTATGGCTATTTAAATACCGATGGAACAGGCGGAGCAGTGCGCATGAAATCGAGCTATCAATTGCGTGACATTACCGTTCGCACCACTTATGCCAATGGCACCTCTGTGACCCCCGGCCCCGCGGTGAGCGCGACGTATCCACTCGGCTACTTTCGTGAAGATTATGAATACGTGCCCACCAGTGCTTCCACTCCTGATTATCTGGACGAGCACAACGGACGTTTTTGTGTAACCCCTGAATATCCCAATGGAATGTATTGCTACTTCACTACCGTAGATGAGAACTGGAATTCGGCCTATCCTTATGCCGTGGGCCCTACCTTTTATGGCAATAAAGTAGCCTCAAAAGTTACTTCAATCACAGAAGCAACTACCATCTACTTACCCACTCCTACTTCGCAGCTGGAAGTATCTGATGAATGGATGTACACTGTATTTCCGAATCCAGCGAGCGAGTTGATTGCTGTTCAGTACAAGGGAATGAACAAAGGAACCAAGATCATTCAATTAATCGATGGTTCCGGGCGCGCGGTAAAAACCAGTCAGATAGTTGCAGGAGCTACCATTGCGTACTTTGATGTAAGCACGCTTTACAATGGAGAATACTTCATTGTCATTCGTGAAGGCCAGCAAGCAAAAACGCAAAAAATCAACGTTATCCATTAATTTATAAACACATAGACCATGCGGGGGTAATAATACCCTATTTTCGATAGGTGTGCAGGATGATTTTTGTAAGCGAAAAATCATTTAAGACTTAAACCATTTATACACCTATTATGCAAAAAGTAATTATCCCCGCGTTAGCGTTGCTAATCGGCATGGCCCTCGGTGCTTTGTTGATGAAGAATAGTACCAACAGTTCGTTCACTTGGGATGCTGGCAATAATCTAGCGCCAAAAGACACCGAACCCATCAAAATCAACGAAGCCTTTTCCTTTTTCAATACCTACATCAACAACCCCATCTATTCTAGTTCTGTTCCTGACTCTGATTCACCCTGTTTAGGAACTAAACAAGCACTTTACGGATGGAGTATTGATTACAAAAAGCTTAAAACACTCGAGGACTATTATGGAGATAAAATATCACGACTCTCCTTAATTATTGGCAAAGACGAAGGAAATGCGCACACCATTATCATAGTCCCTGAAGACGAATCTGAAAATTTAATGATCGGGGATGATTTGATGCTTGAATACGTAAGGCCTTGTCCCCCTCGTTGCAAATCAACTGTTCAGTTTTACGAAATCGATCCAAGCAACGGAAAGGCTCGTTATACAGGCATAGAAAAGAAATATGACGCCGGCCAAAACTGCATGCAAAATCCATTTGCGCGCTAGTGCTCGACTTCATCTGCTTACTTTCAGGAATAACAATTGGCACACTGATCTATAAAAAGATTAGTGTGCCATTTGCCTTTGTTGTATTTCTACTGATTATTATATTCATTTTCGAATGTGCAGCTTGGTGTGCAAGTGAAATATGGCAAAACAATTTATTGGTTTATTCAGTTGCGTCGATCATTATTCCGGTTTTTTTCTTTTTAATTTATATCAAAAAACTAAACACGAGAAAAACACTTTATCACCATCTTTCTTTCGCTGTTCTTTATCTGTTTATTCTGATCAACACCATCTACATTCAAAGTGAAGAGCCTTTGCCCACGAATAATCAACAGGCCACGTGCTTATACTTCATTCTTCTTTCCGTATTTCAATATAACCAACTGCTGAAAGGTCCTGCCGAAGTGCCTTTGAGTCGCAACTCTGAGTTTTGGTTGAATACCACGCTATTCATTTACTTCAGCGGTACCTTTGTGCCTTGGGTTGTATTCAATTTGTTTTTAAAATCGGCTGCCGACTTTGATAGCATATTAGAATGGAACTATTACGTCACCATTCTTCTATATGTTGGCTTAATGGTATCCATGTTAATCGATGCTTATGGAAGAACTCGACCAAGCGAATAGTCAGCTAGTAAAGGCGGCTTTCAGTGCTGCCATATTTTTCACGCTGCTAGCCGGTATTGTTATTTACTATATCGTGTCCTATCGACGCAAACACCTTTTGCATCAAAAAGAAAAAAAGGAACTTCAACTTCAGTTTGAAAAAGAAGTGAGACAAGCGCAATTAGAGATCAGTGAGCTTACGATGCAGCGTATTGCACAAGAGATACACGATAATGTAGGACAAAGCCTAACACTGATCAATCTGTATTTAAACGGACTACAAACAAATGACGTGAATGCCCTTCAGCAGTGTCAGCATTTGGTGCAACGGTCGCTGGCCGATTTGCGCAGTATCAGTAAATCCTTGAGTACTTCGTATCAATTGGAACTAGGCCTCGAAAATGCCGTTCGGCGTGAACTTGAGATTGTTTCACTAACTAAGAAACTTCACACGGAACTGATTATCCATAGCTCCGCGCATCTCATACCACCCAGCGCAAATCAATTGCATGAAGTCATTTTTTTACGCTGCATTCAAGAAGCCATTTCGAATACCATCAAATACGCCCACGCCACATGCCTAAAAGTAGAGCTGACCTTTTCTGAAGACTACTGTCACACCATTCGTATTACAGATGATGGTCAGGGAATGGATCTTGCCCAAACATCTTTTGGTGTTGGGCTCACCAGTCTTCGCGATCGTGCCGTACTACTTGGCGGCGATTTGCTCCTGCAATCTTCGCCCAACCAAGGAACCAAACTTACCATTACCACCATTCGCTAATTTACCATGAGCAAACTTTTTATTGTAGATGATCACACCCTCATTCGTAAAAGTCTGATCAACCTGCTTCAATCAACAGGACATGAAGTGGTGGGCGATGCTGAAAACGGACTAGACATGATAGAGCAGTTAAAGCACGTTGAGCCCGACATTGTCATCATCGATTGTGTAATGCCCCTGATGGATGGGCACGAAACGGCGGAGTGGTTAAAAACACATCGACCAGAAATAAAAGTGCTTGCTTTAAGTATGAATTCAGATGAGTTCACGGTCATTCGCATGCTCAAGGCTGGAGCGCGTGGTTTCGTGCTAAAAGGAGCTCAATTAGAAGAACTGCAAGAAGCCATACATCAAGTGGATGTCCATGGCTTTTTTTATTCTGATTTTATTTCCGATAAACTTCCCACTGTTTTTCAATCCGATGAAAAGGTCATTTCAAAAAAAGAAAAACCCACCGATATCATTTCCGAACGTGAAATGGAATTTTTAAAGCTCGCCTGTTCTGAGCTCACTTATAAAGAGATCGCCGACCAAATGAACGTCAGCGTTCGAACTGTAGATGGCTACCGAGAATCGCTTTTCGAAAAATTGACGATCAAAAGCCGCGTTGGATTAGTTCTATTTGCTATCCAACACGGCGTTATGAAATTCAATTAACTATTGCGCTTCTTTGATAGAAAGTCCAATGCGCTTGCGCATCAAGTCCACTTCCATCACTTTTACCATTACATGTTGACCCAGTTTCACCACTTCGTTGGGATCTTTCACAAAACGATTGGCCAAATGAGAAACGTGAACCAATCCTTCTTGTTTTACTCCTACATCTACGAAACAGCCGAAAGCCGTTATGTTCGTTACGATTCCTGGAACAACAGAACCCGTGATCAATTCCTCTGGCTTGCGCGCACTGCTGAAGCTGAACGATTTTAATTCCCCGCGAGGATCACGTCCTGGTTTATCTAATTCCTTCAGGATATCGTCAATGGTATAAGCCCCCACTTTATCGGAAACGTATTTTTTACCATCAATTTTTGATCGGAGTTTTACATCTGACACAAGGCTATCCACCGTAGTGCTGAGGTCAGCCGCCATGCGCTCCACTAGCTCGTAAGACTCTGGGTGTACGGCGCTATTGTCCAATACATTTTTTGCATTCGGGATGCGTAAAAAGCCCGCGCATTGCTCAAAAGCCTTTTCGCCAAGCCGTGCAACTTTCTTTAACTCCTTTCGTGATTTGAAAGGACCATTTTCATCGCGGTACTTGACAATATTTTGGGCCAACTGCGGTCCTAAACCAGAAACATACGTAAGCAAACTTTTACTCGCCGTATTCACATTCACACCCACATTGTTCACGCAGTTCAACACCACTGCATCTAGGCTTTCCTTGAGTTTATTCTGATCCACATCATGCTGATACTGGCCTACACCAATACTTTTAGGATCAATCTTTACCAATTCAGCAAGCGGGTCAGCCAACCTTCTTCCGATCGAAACTGCCCCACGAACCGTAACATCTTTATCGGGGAATTCTTCTCGTGCTACTTCAGAAGCCGAGTAAATAGAGGCACCGCTTTCATTGACCATATACACTTCAATCCCCTGAATTTCTGAAAGTCCTTTAACGAACGATTCCGTTTCGCGGCCGGCGGTGCCATTACCCACTGCGATGCACTGGATATCAAATTGCTTTACCAATTTCACTAACACATCGCGTGATTTGGCTAATTCGAGTTGCGGTTCGTGAGGATAAATAACCGTATCATGAATGAGCTTACCTTCTTCATTTAAGCACACCACCTTGCAACCCGTTCGAAATCCCGGATCGAGCGCGAGTATCCGTTTATGCCCCAATGGAGCGGTAAGCAATAACTGACGCAGATTTTCAGCGAATACGCGGATCGCTTCCTGATCAGCACGCTCTTTTAGAGCAGCGCGAAACTCTGTTTCAATAGAAGGCTCTAATAAGCGTTTGTAACTATCCTTCACCGCTAGGGCAATTTGCTCGCTGGCAGCATTTCTTGTTTTTATTAATCGACGGTTGAGTTGATCTACCACCTCCTCTTCATCCGGGCCCACCGACAGGCGTAAGAAACCCTCATCTTCTCCGCGAAAAAGCGCCAAGATGCGATGGGAAGGACACTTTTGAATAGGCTCCGAAAAATCAAAATAATCTTTGAACTTCACACCTTCCGCTTCTTTGCTTTTTACTGATTTGGAAGAAAACAGACCGAATCGCTGAAAGTGATAACGCACTGTTTCGCGGGCCTGTTCATTTTCATTCACCCATTCGGCAATGATATCGCGTGCACCGCTGAGCGCTTTCTCCGCTGTTTCTACACCATCATTAACGAAACGCTCTGCATATCCTTCTATTTCACCAGCGGGCTCCTTCATGAGCCACTCTGCCAATGGCTCCAGTCCCAGCTCACGAGCCACAGTGGCCTTCGTTTTGCGTTTCGGTTTGTAAGGCAAATAGATGTCTTCTAACATCGAAAACTCATAACACTCTTGGATGCGTTTTCTGAGTTCATCGGTGAGCTTTCCTTGCTCTTCGATGGTCATCAAAATATATTCTTTGCGCGTTTTTAAATCCATCAATTTGGACCATTGATCTTTGATAGCAATGATGGACACATCTTCTAAGCCTCCCGTTCTCTCTTTTCTGTAGCGCGCAATAAAAGGCACTGTAGCACCTTCTTTCAACAATTCTACTGTAGCCTCCACTTGACGTTGACTAATCGCAAGTTCACCAGCGATCAATTGATATTCTTTCATCTTCTTTCTTCCTTTCGCTCGTTGAGTAATAAATTATTTTGCCTTGTAGTCAGCGGCCATCTTAATGGCATCATGAATCCACGGATCGGCATTGATGATAGCTGGCACGACTTCTTCTGCTTTCGTTACTACTTTCCACATGCGGGTGTGCAATTGGCCCACAAATTTTTCTTCCACCATTTTTTGCAAAAGATCTACCAGCGGATCGTAAAAATGATCGGTATTGACGATGATGATGGGTTTATTGAACAGACCCAATTTTTTCCAGGTAATGGCTTCGAACAGTTCTTCCATAGTGCCCACACCACCGGGAAGGGCGATTAGTGCATCTACCCCTTCCATGAAGCGCTTTTTACGTTCATGCATATCAGCCACAAAAACAAATTCCTTCACTTGTTTGTGAGCCCATTCTACTTCTTTCATAAAATGAGGCATGATACCTACTACATGTCCGTTGTGCTCGAGCATAGTAGTGGCGAGTTGCCCCATAAGGCCTGTACCGCCGCCACCGTAAACGGCAGTTATGTTATGGTGGGCAAGATCTTTTGCTAGAAGAGCAGTTTCTTCAAAAAAGATGGAACGGATTTCTCCGCTGCTAGCTGCGTAAACACATACGCGTTTAATATCCGTATTCAAAGTTGGGTAAGTTTAGTTCGTTGAGATCATTGGTAAAATCGAATCGCAAGTCTTCATGCATTCCCGCAAGGGCTTTTTCGATTTTTTGAATTTGTCGGTGGTAGATGAGCTGCACACTTACATTGGAGGTAGCACTTCTTCCCAGTTCTGTAATTTTTTTACAGAAGTATAGAAGAATAGCCACTTCAGTAGTCTTTTGTCCTGAAAACTTAATGTGCTTATTAGCGGTTCGCAGCACTTTTCTCAGGCTTTTTTTAATGAAATAAATGGTGCTTTTATTCATTTCATCAAAAGCCAGATCGATCTCTAACTTGATGTCATTGACATATTGCGATTCATCCTCGGCATCGAAAAGGAGATAAGAAATCAATTCCTTATTTTCCTTTTTGTACTTCACCATACGCATCAGCAATTCAGCCAATTCGTCCTCCGACTTCAGTCGAAGTTCCTTCTTCACATCGCTCACTGATGCCGCCTTCATTTCTTTGGTTTTAGAGGTTCTAACAAGTATTCCAGGCCGTTGGTTTTGATCACCCACAGCGTTTGCAAATATTCACCGAGTTTTCCATCGGGGAAACCCTTTCTTGCAAACCATTCGAGGTATGACACCGGTAAATTACAGAGAACAGTGCCCGAATACTTGCCAAATGGCATTTTCATGGTCACTATCTGCATCAGCACGTTAGAATCGGGGGAACTCATTACTGCGCAAAATAATCACTATCTTCGCGCCCCCAAAAGAAAAACCCCCAAAGTCGTGCTTTCTGTTTCAAATTTATCGTTGCGCTACGGCAAGCGCACCCTTTTCGAAGATGTAACCCTTAAGTTCACCTCTGGCAACTGCTATGGTGTAATTGGCGCTAATGGTGCTGGTAAATCGACCTTTTTGAAGATTCTTTCAGGAGACATCGATCCTACTACTGGCGACATTGCTATTTCACCCGGTGAGCGGATGAGCGTATTGAAGCAGAACCACTTTGAGTTCGACTCTTTCCCTGTCCTTCAAACGGTATTGATGGGCAATGGAAAACTATGGGACATCATGCAGGCCAAAGATGCCCTTTATGCTAAAGCAGACTTCACCGATGCCGATGGTGAAAAAGCGGCTGAGCTTGAAATTCAATTCGCCGAAATGGACGGATGGAATGCTGAAAGTGATGCTGCCAACTTGTTGAGCGGACTTGGAGTGAAAGAAGAAAATCACCACACGCTCATGAGCGAACTCAGCGGTAAAGAAAAAGTACGTGTTCTTTTGGCCCGTGCTCTTTTCGGTAACCCCGAGATACTCTTACTCGATGAGCCTACCAACGACTTGGACGTAGAAACCATTGGTTGGTTAGAAAACTTCTTGGCCGATTTCCAAAACACCGTGATTGTGGTATCCCACGACCGTCACTTCTTGGACTCGGTATGTACGCATATCGTGGACATTGATTTCAGTAAAATTCAATTGTACACAGGTAACTATACCTTCTGGTATGAATCGAGCCAATTGGCCTTGCGCCAGCGTGCCGATCAAAACAAGAAGATGGAAGACAAGCGCAAGGAGTTACAAGAATTCGTTGAACGCTTTTCTGCTAACGCTTCAAAATCGCGTCAAGCAACCAGCCGTAAAAAGTTGTTGGATAAATTGGTGATTGATAATATTCAGCCTTCCACTCGTAAATATCCAGGCATCATCTTCCGTCCTGATCGCGATTGTGGAGATCAGATACTGAACGTAGAGAACCTGAGTAAGACTAGTCCAGAGGGCATCAAGTACTTTGACAAAGTAAATTTCACTATGATCAAAGGAGATAAAGTAGCTGTCATTTCGAAAGAACACTCAGCGATCACGGCTTTCTTTGACATCATTAACGGTGAAGAAGAAGCCGATAGCGGAGAATACTCATGGGGTAGCACCATTACCCGTGCTTACTTGCCTAACAACAACGCTAAGTTTTTCAATGGTGAAGACAATCTCATCGATTGGTTGCGTGAATATTCTAAGGACAAAGACGAAACCTACGTTCGCGGCTTTCTAGGGAAAATGCTTTTCAGTGGTGAAGAGGTGTTGAAAAAATCGAACGTGCTGAGCGGGGGAGAAAAAGTGCGCTGTATGATTTCGCGCATGATGCTCGCCAATGCCAACTGTTTGATTCTCGATGAGCCTACGAACCACTTGGATTTGGAATCGATTACCGCATTCAACAATGCCATGAAAGATTGGAAGCACGTGGCTTTGTTCACTTCTCATGACCACGAATTCACGCAAACCGTTGCCAACCGTATTATTGAGATCACACCAAAAGGCGTCATCGACAAACGCATGGATTATGATGATTACATCTCTAGCAAGGAAATCAAAGCCTTGCGCGAGCAAATGTATTCCTAATCATTAGCACTGCTCCGATGGACACTACACCGCAAAAAAACAATCCCCTTCACGGTATCACCTTGGAGCAGATTTTAACGCAGTTAGTGGAGTCCTATGGCTGGGAAGATCTCGCTGAGGCAGTTCCCATCAACTGTTTCCGAAGTAATCCTTCGATCAATTCGAGTTTAAAATTTCTTCGCAAAACACCTTGGGCTCGGGCTAAGGTGGAAAGTTTTTACCTCTATTCTAAGCGAAAAAATCGGTTGATTTAATCATGGATAAATCCCGTGTACATTCCTTTTGTCGTTCTCTCGTAGAAAAGAGAATCCACGAATTGAAACAGCAATTAGAATTATTGCGTTCCGATGCGGAGAGCGAAGGAAAAAGCACCGCTGGCGATAAACACGAAACCGGAAGAGCCATGATCCAACTCGAGCAAGAGCAGCTGGGCAAACAACTGCAGGAGCAGGAACAATTACTCGCAGCCTTACTTCAATGGAACAATGCGGTGCCAACTACACAGGTGAACAGCGGTTCGTTGGTCAAAACCAACAACGGTTATTTCTATCTCGCTGTTGGCTTAGGGAAAATCATGATGGACGACCAGGCTTTATTTGTACTTAGCGCCCTTTCTCCTTTGGGAAAAAATTTACTTTCTAAAAAGATAGGTGAACAATTCACGGTGAATGGAGTTCTTTACGAAGTAGAATCTATTCAGTAATCCGATGACTGACCATCGTTCCTTTCTAAAAGCTATCCGTCCTACTCTCGATCTTGCTCCCGTTGAGGAAAGTCAAGCTTTACTTGCTTTTCAGAATGAAACCCTTCGTCCGATACTCAAGCTCCAACATGAGTTGGTGATCTCGTTAGCTCAAGGCACAACCGGATTTGATCAACTCCAGCATCATTTCAAAACCGAAGAAGAATACATCAATTTGATCAGTCACTTTATAACTAGGCAAGCAGAGTTGCGCCATCAGTTGATTGGGATGATCATCGGTCACTTCAGCCTCGCCGAATGGAGCTTTTATTCGGCGCACAAAGCGGAGATCAAAAAACGCATCGTGCACATGGCCGCCCAGCGAATCGCTTCTGCGACGGGGCTTTGAGAATTTTTTTTTCAAAAAAATAATTTTCTTCTGAACCTTTTTGGAAGTCGCCTCTACTGATTGGCAACTTATCCAAATTACACGTTTATGAAAAAGATTATTTCAGCGGTCTTGATTGCCGCAATCGCCCTACTACCTTCACTTGCACATGCTCAAGCCGCTGGTAATTACCTTTACAACAACGATTCTTCTTTCAGCACAGAGCGCGCGACCATTCCCATTGCGAACGTAGGCTCATCGAACATCACCCTTAAATCAGAAGTGATGATGAATGTGATTGCCACATCCTACACCGCCATCTTTTCTGTGTCGCAACAAGGCAAAGATGTGAATCAAGTTGATTCATTAATGAATGCACGCATTGACTTCGTGATTTTCGGACTTGAAAAATTAGGCTTGCCCAAAGAAGCCATACACGTGGATGCTGTATCTATGGTACCCACCTTTACCACCCAAATTGAGGAGAAAAAATTCTCAAAAAAGGTGACCGAAATACCTGTTGGTTTTGAAATGAAAAAGAACATTCACGTTCTATTTAAGCAGCACCGCATGCTCGATGAAATCCTTTCAATCATGGCCTATGCAGACATCTACGACATGATAAAAGTGGAGTACAACATTGATGGCCTCAACAAATACTATGAGGAACTCCGTAAAAATGCCATTGAGGTTATTCGTTCTAAAGAAGACACCTACAAGGCCTTGACCATGCATTTAGAAATTCTAGGAATGGCTGATGGAAGCTCATGTACGTATCCATTTGAGCGTTATAAAAACTACAATGCAGCCAATTCAGGAGCCTCCATTCAAGTGTACGAAGACACCAAACGCATGCTGGACAACGTTACTGTAATGGGGCATGGAAACACCATCAACATAGCGCAAAGCAAAGAGCAATTAAAAAATCAATTCTTGGTTCAAAATGCGGAGAAAAACAGAACCATTTTTTATGATCGCATGCCTTACAATCAATTTGATCGCATCATCAATCCAGACATGGGAGAACCTTGTATTCAAATTTTCTATACCCTTTCTGTGAACTACAATGTATTGAACGATCAACAATACCAACAACAACAAAAAATGTTGGAAGCACAAAAGCAAGCTCCACAAATGCAGATGATAAAATCGAGAAAGCAGCTGCGCAAAGAGCGCAAAGCTCTCAAGCCTAGATAGTAAATATCGATCAGATTTCAAAAGAAACAAAAACCCTATACCTCAATTGGATAGGGTTTTTGTATTTTTGAGCCATATACAACCTAACTAAAATGCAACTTCTCTCTCCACAAGCCTATGTGCGCTTGCTTGCCTTCATTTTCCACGTGCTAATTTTTTCGGGAATAGCCCAAGCGTCCAACATCACATTTGTTTTGGACATGAACAATTTACCTGATGGTTTAACACCTCAAGTGAATGGCTCCTTTAACAATTGGTGCGGCGCATGCAATCCGATGACCGACATTAATGGGGACAACATTTGGGAAACGACCATCAACATTCCGAATGGCACCCATGAGTTTAAATACACCTATAACAACGGGGCCATTTTTGAAGAACTACCGGCGCAGGCCACTTGTGGTACAACCGGAGGGCAATATGTAAACAGGTCTTTGATTGTAACAGGTGATGCTACTTTACCCCTAGTATGTTGGGGCTTATGTGAGTCTTGCACTTACGACGTAACGTTTAGCTTAGATCTCACACATTCCTATGGTGTTTTCAACCCCAGTGTTTCGGGGTCATTCAATAACTGGTGCGTGAACTGCGCGCTTATGACGGACGAAAACAACGACGGCATTTGGACATATACAACCTCTATAACTGGCGGAAATCATGAGTATAAATACACGATTTCCAATAACGGTATTTATGAAATTCTTTTAGTAGACACCACGTGTGCAAGTCCGATTTATCACAACCGCATGCTCACTGTATCTGGAGATACTACATTACCTACTGACATGTGGGGATGTTGTGGCGACTGCTCTGATTCATTAAAAGCAATAACCTTCCGCTTGGACATGACCACCACATGGGGGTTTTTGACTGCAGAAGTGACGGGCTCCTTTAGCAATTGGTGCGGCACATGCACTCCACTGAATGATGATGATGGAAATGGTATTTGGGAAACTACGTTAATGCTTTTGCCAGGCACCTACACCTATAAGTATACGGTGGATAATGCCAGCGCGTACGAATTTATTACCCCCAATTCGCCCTGTTCATTTTTTGATGGATCTATTGCCAATCGATTATTAACCGTAACTGAGGATGAAATTTTACCTCTCAACTGCTGGGAGCTATGTGGTAGTTGTCCTATTGTGATGCCTGATGCCATAGACATTATATCCATTTCTCCCGACCAGGCTCTGCCCGGCGAAACATTTGATCTGACCTATGCATTAAATAGTTTTGATTTCCCCCAAGGAAGTACGTTTGAGCTGCAGATGAGCGATCTTGCAGGTGGTTTTGATTCTCCCGTAACTCTAGCCATAGCCACTGATCCCTCTACTTTCGAGTTCAATAACGTCGCTATTCCTTATGGCCTTCCGGGAAACTGTTATCGCCTTCGCATTGTCTGTTCTTACCTCAATACGATAAGCAACGGAGAAGATGAAATAAAAATAAATTCGTTAGGCACGGAGTTAGGAAATTACGCTTTACAGTTTGACGGATTAAATGACTACGCCAATTTAGGACCAGTCATTGGAGATCATGACTTCACTCTTTCGTTTTGGGTTAAGCCAGACGGCGATCAAAACATTGGGAGCATTTTTGACATCCAAAATGATCTAATTGTCTATCATAATCCACTAACTGTTGACAACTACGTTCTGGCTCACTTAGCGCAATTTGATTTATTACCTGACCAATGGAACCATGTGTCTATAACTGTCAATGCAACTACAAACGAACGCAAAATTTATCTTTTCGGCCAATTAGTAGCCCAAACCATTTATCCTTACTCGCCTATTCTTAATTATCAAACCAAGCTCGGAAAAAGTGCCTGTGGATATTGCGGTGGTAATTTTAAAGGTATTATCGATGAAGTAAAAATTTGGGACTCTATACTTCCACAAGCCACCATTTGGCAACAAGTTCAACAATCATTGAATGGGTCAGAAGAAGGACTTATTGCTTATTACAACTTCAATGAAGGATGTTTTCCTGAAATAATTGATCTTTCGCCTAATCAAAATCATGGGCTACTCTATAATGGAACAAAACACGTAGTTAGTGATGTTCCTGTTTGGGAAAGTAACATAGTTCCTAGTTTTGGAGGTAATACCAATGTGGTAAATGTAACAGTTCATGACTACTTCCCCCTTGCTATTACAGAAGCGAAACTCACCCATCCGCAGTTAGGAGTAATAACATCTACGATAATAAACGTTGAGGCTGATAGAAAATCGGCACTCATCTCCTTTGATTTGACGAATACGAATGAAGGCATCTATACCATTGAGTTAACAGAATCAACAGGCTCCACAAAAATTTATCCTGAATCATTTGAAATCGTCGAGGGAATTGCCCCAGAAGTATGGGTAGAAATTGTTGGTCGTAACGTATGGCGCGACGGCCGTCCATACAATTTCGTTGTTACCTATGGAAATAGTGGTACTGTGGATGCGAAGGGAGTTCCGATTTGGATTGTATTAGAAGGAGACACCTTGGTTGATCTTCAGCATAACTTCACGATTATTCCTCCTGTGAGTCCTAATGCAGATCCAATCTCAGCTAGTGTTCCGCTCTATTATAAATACAATGAACTCAATGGATCAGTTGGACAATTTATTGTCTTCCCGGTATATGTGCCTTACATTTCTCCTGGAGAGATCGGAGCCTTGAGTTTCAGTGTGCGTAACCTGACTAGTGATCATTTAAGCGTACTAGCTTATAGCACACGTCCGCACTATCAATCCCCCCTTAACGAAGGAGTTGCAGATTGTGTAAGCGATGGTTTAGAAGAGGCGGTAAATCCTTACTCACCCAATATACCCGACGGCACTGAAATTTTAATGTGTTTAACGGAGGAATATTCGAATTGTACAGAACTGACCAACTACATTGTTGTCGACGACACATTTGGTTCTTTCAATTGGAACCTATCTTCCGCAATTGCCGATTGTTATGCGTTAGGCGGCCAGTTAGAACTTATTTCTTACGAAGCTCCAAAACAGTTTGTTCAATCTAATGCCGCGTCAAATTCGACCAATACTGATGAGCCAAGCAGCAGTTCATGCGGAGATCCCTTAAATCCGGTCGGTCCAGTAATGCTTCCTACCGGACCAACCAGCTCATTTGATCCGAATGAAAAAGTAGGCCCCTCGCAATATCAAACCTTGGACGAAACATTTAACTACGCCATCTACTTCGAGAATCTAGAAACCGCCGGCGCTGCTGCGCAACAGGTATTCATTTTTGATACACTCGATGTTTCCTCATTTGACCTTATTAGTTTTGAATTTGATGGTGTGGGCTTCGGAGATATCTACCGACCAAACGATGCGGTAGATAAATCAAATCTCAACATGACCATAGATCTTCGTCCATCAAAGGATTTAATACTTCTAGTACAAGGTAACCTCAATACTGATAACGGCATTGCTACTTGGCAGTTGATTTCACTCGATCCAAGTACAATGCAGCTGACTGAAGATCCCATTTTAGGTTTCTTGGATCCAAATGATGAAACTGGCCGAGGACAAGGCTTTGTGCTCTATCATGTTAATCCTCTCCCCTATTTGGAAACAGGTCATCAAATCAATAACGACGCTACCATAATTTTCGATTATAACACTCCCATTGCCACCAATACATGGGGTAACACCATTGACCTTGTTGCTCCTGAAAGTTCGGTGAACACGCTTGAAAACGTACAATTCAATGCTGATTTTGAAGTGCAGTGGAGCGGAGCAGACCCTGTTATTTCATCGGTTATGTCCTATGACATATATGTCAGCGAAAATGGCGGAGTATTCACCCCTTGGTTAACTAATTATTCATTGAACTCTGCTATCTATCACGGAACGAATTTATCGACCTATTCATTTTATTCAATAGCTTATGATCAGGCGGGAAACCAAGAACTAGCTCCACTCATTGGCGATGCATCCACTACTGTTTTCTTGGATTATATAGCACCAGCTATAGACATAGAAGTTACTCATCCTAGTTGTTCCAATTCAACAGATGGCTCTATTCAAGTAACTACTATAGGCGGCAACGAACCCTTGACTATTTGGTGGAATGGACAAGAAGGCGCCAATAGCCTCAACAACCTATCTGCAGGTTCTTATAGTCTTGTCATTCGTAACTCCATTTCAATAATAGAAATAGACACTATTATTTCAATTACCAACCCGCTACCCATCGACTTTAGCTATAGCACTAATAATGCAATTTGCCCCGATGATTTTTCTGGTTCAGCAACTGTAATGGCCATTGGTGGAACTGGAAATTATACGTTTGATTGGAATGGTTTTTCCCCTGCCGCACTAAATCCAGGTGAATATGACTTCACCATTACTGATGCAAATAACTGTTCCACTGCAGGAACTGTAACAATAGATGGTCCAAGTCCTTTCACTTTTAATTTAACGATAGTCAATAACACCTCTCTTTGTAACGGCGAGATCATCCTCGCTCCTAGCGGGGGAACAGCACCATATTCCTACCAATGGACTAATTACCCTAATGAAGTGGGCAATTCTCTTGTTCAGCTTTGTGAAGGAGAATACTCTTGCACTGTTACAGATTACAATGGATGTACCTACACCACAGAATTGATAACGGTTATTGCCGGAATCAATGAGTTGTCCTTTTCTAATTTTACCAATGTGATTATTTCTCCAAATCCATCGTCGGGAAAATTCAACATTTCATTTAACTCTATGGGAAGTGAGTTAGTTCAAATTAGAATATTCGATATGGAGGGTTCCATCATATATGACCAACCCAACATTAAACCTGTTTCTGGACCGAATAATTTCTCTATAGAACTAGCAGAATTAGCCTCGGGATTCTATACCCTCGAACTAGAATCAAGACATCAAAAAGTACAACAGCAGATAGTCATATCGAGAGATTAAAACAAAAGAGGGGCCCCAATGGCCCCTCTTTTTTTAATTAACAAAATAAGCTTATTGTAAAAAGTACAATTACCTATATTCGTGGCAGAACAATCAATCTATGAAAGCACGTTACCTTCTCATCTCACTTCTCGCTTTGGCCGCTATTCAAGCGCAGGCCTTCGTGGTTACCTTCCAACTCGACATGCGTGGGGTAAGCGGAAATTTCACCCCTGAGGTGAACGGCACCTTCAACAATTGGTGCGGCAGTTGCAATGTGATGAACGATTCCGATGGCGATGGTATCTGGGTCGCTAATATCAACCTTGCGGGCGGCAACTATGAGTACAAGTACTCCTTTAACAACTGGATGGGTCAAGAAGATCTTATATCCGGCAGTGCTTGCACCGTTACTGCAGGACAATTTGTGAATCGTACACTTCAAGTAACAGGAGATGTAGTATTGCCGCTGGTTTGTTGGGGTAACTGTTCTGCCTGTGGCGACTTTGCTTTCCCTGATTGGCCACTTGTATGGGCTGATGAATTTGAAGGTACCGAAATCAACCCTCAAATTTGGACACGCCAAATAGGTGCTAGCGGATGGGGTAACAATGAGCTGCAGTTTTACACCAACGACGCTGAAAATGCCTTCGTAACCAACGGTCAGCTGCACATCGAAGCTATTCAAGAAAACCATCAAGGCAGTAACTATACCTCTGCCCGCCTCATTACCAACGATCTATTCGAATTTAAATACGGTCGATTAGAAGCGAACATTAAAATACCCATGGGACAAGGCATTTGGCCCGCCTTCTGGATGCTAGGTGCCAATTACGAAACAGTGAATTGGCCCGGCTGCGGCGAAATTGACGTAATGGAACACGTGAATAACGAACCCCTTGCCCACGGTACTTTGCATTGGCAGCAAGGCAATAACCACAACTATCAAGGCACTTCGCTTCCCATTGATACCGATGAGTTTCATAAATACGGTATCGTATGGTCAGAAACACAGATTCAATTTTACATTGACAGTGTCAACTACTATACTTACACCTTTACTCCGAACAACAATACCTCACCGATTTTCCAACGTCCTTTCTTCTTATTGCTCAACATAGCCGTAGGAGGCAACTGGCCGGGAAGTCCTAACGCCCAAACTCCTTTCCCTGCGGAAATGATTGTAGATTATGTGCACGTGTATCAAGATGCCGCAATTGGTGTAAACGAGGACAAAGAACTCCGCTTTGATTTTTACCCCAATCCGACTTCCGATTTCATACTAGTAAATGCTCCTCAACAGTGGGCGAAACAAAACTGGCGCATCATGAACATCAACGGTCAAGTAGTTACGAGTGGTCAATTGGACGGCGAAAAGACCAGCATCGACTTATCGTCATTCGCTTCGGGTAACTATGTACTTCAGATTATTCATCAGCACGGCTGCGAAAGTCGTTTGCTCATCAAAGAATAAAAAATAGCACTCAAAAAAAAAGCCCTTCACTCGGAAGGGCTTTTTTTTATTCTAAGGCCACATTAAATAGCCCGTTTCAAAGGCTTACTTTTTAGTGAGCACTAGGTCAATCTTATTAAAGTCGGCTGCGGCATTGATTACTTTACTAAAGGTGCCGTACAACTCTTTGGGCAAACGAATAGCGAAATATGATTCATCGATAGTAATCTTTATTTGATTTCCGTTTACTTGATAGTTCGAAACAAATTGTGCCAACACTTTACCGTCCTTTTCGCAAGTAATGGTTTGTTTGAGTGGTTCCAAACCACCGGCAGTATATCCTTCAGGAATTTCCACTACAATAGAACGTTCGTAACGATGGGCATAGCTTACGTCTATAGGATTTTGACGCGGTTTCTCGTTATACAATTCTGATTGCTGCCCGATAATCATTCCCACATGAAACAACACTTGATCGCCCGCAAACTCTAAAAGATCGGCACCCGTGAGGGTAGCAGAAACCTCAAAAGGAGCTTGCATCTCTTCGATATTTTCTAAATTATAGTTGCGATACGCTAACTCCGTTACAGCGGCATTAGCTTGACCAGACTTAATGATATCCTCATACATTTGTTTCGCATCCTCTTCTGACATAAAAAAGCCCACCAAACGAAGACCACCTTCCGCCGCACCTGAATAAGAGCGTTTATACTGCGTGATGGTGTTGGTCATTCCGCTTTCAAACTTCACCACATAATCTTCACTGATCTTAGAACTTTCGGGATCGTTAACCGGAATATGCTTAATTACACTGACAGGATTAACGGTACCGCCCAATTCCACTAACTTAATGTGCACGGCGTCTTGATCATAATAAGAACCGCTGATGTTTGGAATACGTGACGTTTGGTCCGTTGGCTCCGAATACATATCGAGCGTAGGGAAATAAAACAATACGGTTTCGATATAATCATCTGAAACGAAATCGCGCTCGAGTAAAATCTCTGTCCTATCCCCTGTCAACACAATTTCAAATGGAATTTCCAACAGCTGCAAACTCATGGTGTACAAGCGGTTCATGTTGAAATTGGTGATCGTATGAGTTTTGAACTCATCGGCAGGGAAGCTTTTGTAATTGTAATCGTCGCCCAATTCAAAGTTTTGCTTCAGATAATTTTCGAGTGCAAATATTTTTTCGAACTCCGTCGCTTTTGAAGAAATACCTTCTGACTTGAGCATTTTTTTGATAGGGCCTTTCGCCTCCTCAAAGCCCGTGGTGAAATTGGCGAATACTGTATTTCCCTTATCGGACCATTTCGTCTCGGTATAACTTCCACCTGGAACATTTGCATAAGCATAGTCAATTCGGCCACGGCAAGATTTTTCAGTCGCGTATGACTCCAGCTGCAAGGCCGGCACATTTTCCATGCTGAAATAACTGATGTAGCGATCGTCCACCAATTCACCGGTGCATGAGCCTTCAAATCCATTGATGTGAGCCTTTACCCCTATCGTATTGATGGTGTAATAGATCGACTTAAAATCGCGAATGGGAACGGTAAATTGGATGTTAAAATTACCCGGACGATTTATCGAACGCTGAGAAACTTTAATGGTTTCGATATAGCAACCAGGAGTTACGTTCTCCACTGCCAATTGCATGTATCGACCTTCCTCCGTGTTTATTTCTGTTGCATCCTTTTTAGTGGCTGTAAAAAGAACTTTGCTATCCTTGATTACACGTGTTTGAGCATCAACAAGGGCTTGGAAATCGTTCAGAGCAAAATACAGTTTATTGAATTCCTCTACGGCTTGAACATCGTTGATCTGAACCAAGTTATGTTCCGTAACAAAATGTCCTAAATTATTTTTATCGACAAATTTCAATTCATTGAACAACCATCTCCAATGGTAGCAAGAGCTAAACCCAACACTGTCCATAAACGGCGACTGTAGGGCATTTGGTGAAAAATCGTGAGACTCGTAAGTGAATGAATCAAACTCCCTTTGGGCACTTACCTGAATGGTTAAGAGCGCAAAAAAAACAACTAATAAACGCATCATTTTTTCTTAGTTAATTGTACAGTTTTCTGAAAAGCTTCTTGAATTTTAGAGAGGTCTTTCATCCATTGTGACATTTCTGCCACCTCAATAAAAATGCTCCTAAATACAAAACGTTTGGTGACCATCAGTTTATTGTCCACCAATTCATAATTCAAATCGAAAGTGTATTTTGGTTGATCGATCACTACTCGATCTGGCTTTGATTTAACGCTATAACCCTCTGGGATCATCAGTTCATACTTCGATAAGTCTTCCCATAAAAACTCGTATTCCGCACGAATAGTTCTTTTCGCCGTATCCGGTTTTAAGTCCATGATTACATCATCAAAATTCATGTTGACATACAAATCACCATTTAACTCGCGCACGTAATCTTGAATGGTCAATTTATAGTCAACCTGAAGCACTGAATCGCGATTGGACAGGTTTTTTGCTTGATAACTATCCAAGAGGCATTTATTACTTCCTCGTTTGAGGATAGCGAGCATGACTTCTTTTTCATTTCGTTTTTCGTTAGCCTCGAGACGCTCATTCATATTGGCGCGCACATAACCAGTGGCTGCCATTTTTCCATTGAGAATGAGATTGCGCCCTTCGATACTTGCCATTACCTGATCGGTTACTACATTAAGCGAAGGATCTACCACCGGTACAAAAGGTGTTTCGAAATGATCAGCATCAATGGCAATCATAACTTGTTTTCCTTGAATACCCATTGAAGGATATCCGAATGGTTGTTGCTTCGAAGTAGCATCCAGATAAATGTACTCGCCATTGTGTTTATAGGCCGCAATCATGTGATTATCGCAGTATCCCAGCGGAAGCTGATCATAAGTGTATCCTTTTGATCGAGTACCTATCCAACAAAGATGAGATTCTACACCAGCGTAATCGAGCATTCGTTTGATCAAGTTGGCCATGTCTTTACAATCACCAAATTTTCTTTCACAAACATCTTCAGCATTGCGCGGAACAAAACCACCCATACCATATTCGAAAGCGAGATAGCGAATATGATCTTGAACCCAATAAGTAATGTTTTTTACCAGGTCAAGCTCGGAAGGCGACACTTTTCGCAAAGAATCTACAACGGTTTTCATTTCTGGAGAAGCCTCTGTTTTCAAGTCTTTGACAAACTCATAATTCGTCTTGTACAGCAGTTCTTTCGTTCCTTGTAGTTCTATTTTTTTACCTTTTGACTGATACGACTTGATGTACACGTATAGGTGGGGTAAATACTCCGTGTAACTAGGGCTAAACTTAAACGACTGCGATTCCTTGATTTCTTTTGCTTCCCATCGGTGAATTACCGTATTTCCTTCCTCAATGGTGGTGTAGGTAATGTTTGAGAAATCGCCAAATTTCACAATACCCACTTCCACATCTTTCGGAAGTTCTACTTGATAAAACGCCTTTTCTATGGGCAGATTCAATTGAAAAACAAAAGAACCCAGCGATCTATAATCTTTTAAGGAAGTGGTGTATTGCATGGCGGTAATTGATCCAGTAGTGATGTCGGAGTATTCGAATTGAATTGCTCTTCCGCTATCAAAAAAGGAATATTCGCCCATGCTTTGAACGTCGTTAAATTCTTTCACCTCTTTCTTTTTCCATTTACCATCTAGCTGATTGTACGTAGCAGCCTCCAATTTTTCCACCGTGAAAAAATGTGGATCATAGCTGACCTCATCAGAACTCACCGAAACACCTTTTCGGTCGAGGTGGATAAGACTTTCCACTTGCGTAGATTCAATCTTGAGTCCACCACCGCTGTTTTTGATGCGCAGTATTTCCGAATACTCCAGCACCACAGCCTTTTGATTCTTGTATTTTTTAGCCATTTCACTCACATTGATGTTTTCAAATTGAGCAAACATCAATAAGGGTGAAAGCAAAAGGCCAATTAAGATATTAGTTCGCGCGATAACAGTCATCATAAAACTCTCCTTGTGATTCCAATTTTCCTTCTTTGGTGTAAAACTTCGCAAGTCCATTGGCTTCATTCCACACATAATTAACCTCGCTTTTCAATTTTCCATTATCGTAGTACTTCTTGGTAACACCGTGTGTTCTGCTTTCCACGTTGGCTTCTTCGCGTTTGATTTTTCCATTCGGATAATAATCTTTTGAAATGCCATTTTCCATTCCCACAGAATAGGTGTATTCTTTCATCAATTTTCCATCAGGATAATATTCTTGGTAGATTCCATCGAACTCACCATTGACAAGGGTGAAAGAAATTGCTTTTTTACCATTCGGAAAAAACGCTTCTACCTTGCCTGAGTCGTTTTTAATTACAATCGGTGCTTTTAGTTTACCTGTTGCATCGGGATAAGTATAACTCAACAATACTCCATCAGCGTAGTTCAACTTAAGCTTTACTGTGCCGTCTTCGTTAAAGTAAGTCATCACGCTATCGCGTCTTTCGTAGCGATAAAAACGCTCTTGATGAACTTTACCACTTGGATAATACCAGGTCATTTTACCATGACGATCGCCTTCCCAATAGTGAATCTCGCGGTCCAAAACGCCGTCGTCATAAAATTTGGAAATGCCGTGTCTAACTCCATCACGCATATTGCCTTCTTCAATTAACTCGCCACGTTGAAACTCTTTATAAGGGCCGTTTCGTTTACCGTCCTTGTACGTTTGTGTCGAATGAATAGAGCCGTCTGCATTCATCGATTTTGCTTCACCGACATATTTATTTCGATCAGACTCAACGCTAAAGGATTTAAATCCTTTATCAGCAAAAAACTCAACCTCACCTTTGAAGCGAGGCACCTCACTTACATAAATGAGCGTTCCGTTCTTATCATAACTTTCAATCACGTTTGTCAATCCATACTCATTGATTACGCGGTACTGCAATTTACCCAAGCGGTAAGTCAACTCTTCCCCGTTCAACTCTCCTTTCCAGAATCCTCTTTCTTGCGAAAGTGACCCATCTGGCAAATAAAACTTCACTATACCAGTCACTAGACCATCGCGGTAATAGCCCTCCTCTGATACTTGACCATTTTCGTGATATTCGCGATAATAGCCTTGTAGGTTTCCATCTACATATTTGTACTCCGCTTGAATTTTCCCATTGGAGTGGTAGTTGGTATAGTTGCCATGCATTTCATCTGCTTTGTAGTTAACTACGCGCATCAAGCTTCCATTCCAATCATAATATTTCCATTCGCCTTCTAACTTTTCATTTTTGATGACTCCCTCGCTTTTCTTAATGCGGAGGTCGTTATATGTTACAACGTTATGAACGCCATTCACTGTTTTAGATTCGTAGAAAACAGAGCCATCTTCTGCGAAATACTTAAGTTCAATGAACCGTCCATTTCGATATAAAATTTCGTTCAGCTTCTTTCCATAACGATCAAAGCGAGTACTCGAACCATTGAGTTTGCCATTTTTATACAATTCTATATCGCTTACTTGACCATTGGTGTAGTAGGTTTTCCATTCACCGTCCTTTCTGCCATTTACATAAGAACCTTCTTCGCTGAGTACACCGAAGTCGTCATAGATGTACCAATAGCCGCTTCGTTCGCCTTTTACAAGGCTTCCCTTCGCCGACACTAAATCACCTTCGCCATAAGAAATAACATTCCCGTTTAATTCTCCATTTAGATAATCCAAGGTGTAGTTTTCTTCACCATTGTCTTTGTAGAAAGTCACCTTAAACGGTTTGTTAGGAGCAGAAAAATCGAGTCTTACATTAGGGAAATCATGTGAATCATACTGGTAATAACTATTGATGTTTTGACCCTTAGCGTCATACTCATAGGACTCAGAAGGATATCCCATGCGGTCAAATTCTTGAATAACACCAACCGACAATCCTGCTTTTGCATTGTATTTTTTAGCAATCATACCATTAGAATGGTACTCCAACTGTTCACCTTCTAATGATCCATTCAAGTAAATCGATTCCTTTTTGATGGTACCATCACTGTAGTAAAGCTTCCATGGACCATCGGCCTTATCGTTTGCAAACTTTCCAAATCCTTCTACTTCGCCATTTTTAGCCACGTACAAACACTCGCCGTTCATTTGTCCGGCCTTATTAAATTGAGCCAAGCCGATTACACTGCCCTCTCTGAACAAAGGTTTTCCTTTGAATGTACCTAGTGTATTGGTGTAACTCACCTCTGAACAACTTTCCGAGATAATGTTTACCACCTCCGCACGAAACTTAGCCACATCAGATTTGTATTTAGATGCGAGCGCTTGAGCTTTTTCATTGTCCAGCTGACCGAGAACGCTGCAGATCATACCTTCGAACAATTCTTTTTTCCAAACCGATTTATAAAAATTAATGTAAAAATCGGCGAGAGGATTACGCGTTGTACCAACTGTTTGCAGCTGCTCACACATCACTTGAAGTTGTTTCGAAAAAGAAAAACCATTTTTAATTTTGCTCTTGTATCGATCGTTCAAAGCCGTTCCGCTATAGAGGATTTCGTCAATCACTTGTAAGTCCGCAGCAAAATCAAACAGTTCAGAAGGAACCTGTTCGTTCACTTTATCCGTTTTACCACCGGCCGTATTTTCAACGATTGTTAAGCCAGAAACCAAGAGTTCTTGCTGATTCGAGTTCAGCACCATAGTGGCAAAAAACGCGGCCATTTGTGACAGGGCATATTCACCGGCATCATTAGCCAAGATGGCAATTTGAAAATGCGTTGATGGGTGCGCAGGATTGCGCAGCAAACTGTTCTGTAAGTCGAGCAGAACTTCGGGATAGCTTTTATTCGAAAGACGGGTCACCGAGCGCTCATAAAAAGGACGATACGAATGACCATAGGTCTGTTCCACTTCATTAAAAAAAGCGATGGACTCGGTCTTTTTACCCATTTTATCCAGCACTGCACCTTTCATGCATAAAGCAGAAAGACGATCATCGGTTTTGCACGCCAAAAACTTGTCGATATACTCTAAGCACTTATCATAGGCACTATCCGCTTGATAAGACAAGGCGATTTCATAGAGGGATGAAGCATAAAGAGTATCGGCTTTGGTAATTTTAGAAAATTCCTGAACAGCCCCGGCATACTTCCCTTCATCGTACAATTTAATTCCTTCCTCTAGTGCACGGTTTCCATCTGGAAGAAGATCACCTATTTGTTGAGCCATCAAACTAACAGGCAAAAAAAGAAGCGCAATGCAAGCGCCTAAAAAACGTAGAGATTGCATAAAATGGGTTAAAGGTTAAATAATCAGGTTCAATCTATTCAGACTATCTGACTGGTAAATTATAAAATGAAGATACAGAAATCTCCTGTGACAAACCTAATGTCCTTCTGAAAATTTGATCTCCCTCAGGCAAAAACCGATCAAAAAAGACTAATTTCCAACGAATTAAACCATCCGTTTTTCAATTCGTTAAATTAAAACCCATCTTACCATTCAGTCATAAAAAGTATAGACACTGTTTAATTTATCACACGAAATAGATCAACAATGATCCTTTCATTTTAAATCCACCATTCCTTTTCATTCCAACAGTGGGATCACTCATATTATTGTTCATCAATTTTCCAAACGCCGTCTTCGAAGATAAAATTTCCCTTCCGTTGCTCCATCATCTGAAAGTATTTGAGCATTTGCAAATCATTGATTTTCCAGGCGCTTAACCAATCTGCGAAGCTCAATGCACTTTGGCGACGAATAGCTATTTTTTCTTGTTGTTTTTTAGAAAAATAAGAAATAGCCAAATCATATTGTTCTGAATCCATATAGTACTTTACACGGCGTGCAGTTTCCTTGTACCCTTCTACCGTATCAGCGGCGGCATATTGATAATTAAAATCGGGTTCAATACGTTGATTTTGCGCGGGGCAAAGCTGTACTGCCAAAATAAAACAGAGACCTAACCAAAATTTCATAGCCATTCGTTATATGAGGATCGAAAGATATTAATGAATAGGAAAGAAAAAAAGCGTATAAAAAGAGTCGCCCCGTTTCCGGGGCGACTCTCCTTTTCAAATTACGCGCATCGTGCAAGCACGTAACCTTGCTACACTACACTACTAAACCAAATAACTACTTCTTCATAAATGGCGTTGAACTAACACGGCCATTTTGATTGAGACGGAAGCTGTAGATACCACTTGCGAGGTCAGCTACGCCAATCGTGTTTTGTAAACCAATGTTACCAGCACCTACTACACGACCAGTTTGATCAATGATTTGGTAAGTTGCATTTTCTAAACCACCAGTATTTACAGTGATCTGATCAGCTGCTGGGTTAGGGTACAATTGGATATTTAATTTTTCATTTTCTGTTACAGACACAGACAAATCAGGAAGCAATACCGCATTGATTACGTGTACTACACCGTTTTCTGCTTGCAAGTCAGCAACAGTTACCTGTGCGTTGTTTACAAATACGTTACCACCAGTGATGTCGATGGTTACTGTTTGACCTTGAACAGTAGTGATGATTTGACCATCGCTCAAGCTAGTTGAAAGAGCTTCAGCAGCTACTACGTGGTACAATAAGATTTGAGTCAAATCACCAGTTGGATCAGCCAACAATTCAGCGATCAATGTTGCAGGAAGAGCAGCGAAAGCCGCGTCTGTTGGAGCAAATACAGTGAATGGACCAGCGCCTTGAAGTGTGCTTACCAAACCAGCAGCAACTACAGCAGCTTCTAGTGTGGTATGATCAGGACTGTTTGCGATAATTTCAACTACAGTTGCAGGAAGTGGGTTCAATTCTGGAACCAATACCGCATTGATTACGTGTACTACACCATTCTCAGCTTGTAAGTCTGCCACAGTTACCTGTGCGTTGTTTACAAATACGTTACCACCCATAATGTCGATGGTTACTGTTTGACCTTGAACAGTAGTGATGATTTGACCATCGCTCAAGCTAGTTGAAAGAGCTTCACCAGCAACTACGTGGTACAACAAGATTTGAGTCAAGTCACCAGCTGGATCAGCCAACAACTCGTCGATCAAACCTGCAGGAAGAGCAGCGAAAGCCGCGTCTGTTGGAGCAAATACAGTGAATGGACCAGCACCTTGAAGTGTGCTTACCAAACCAGCAGCGCCCACAGCAGCTTCTAATGTGGTGTGATCAGGACTGTTT
>JBDKGH010000035.1:0-37380 GCA_039798265.1 Bacteroidota bacterium
ATCCCAATAGCTGAATTCATTTTCCGCATCGGCCTCATCTTCTGTGGATGTCATGCCGTCGTTTTCTTCTTCTTCAGTGGATGTGCCATCACAATGGTAAAGACTATACGACCTTTTAAAACCGATTTCGATGCGGTAAATGGCGCCCGGTTCAGCTTTGATGATATCATCAAGATCAAGGAAGAACGTATTCCATTGTGCAAGATTTTTTCCTTGTACTTCGCTCAGGTTAACGGTTTTTTTCGCGACCTGACGGCCAACACGCTTCATTTCTTGATCGCCGTTCAGGTCATTTACTTGGAGAAATTGGGCCACATTGTTTTCAAAAATGCGAATCACTTTCACATCTACAGCAGATAAATTGACCGCTTTGAAGGCGAAGACCATCCCTTCAGTAGAAGGTAAAATATTCTTCGTTTCGTCGATCATTTCAACAGCTGGTTTCAACTCTTCGAAGGTGAATTCGAAGCTGATTTCCTGTTGGTTGGCGTAGCCTAAAATATTCTTTACACCGGGGTGGAGCAGAACAGTGGCTGAACCGGTGAGGCGATAGGGAGGATAAATGCGAATTTCGTTTCCTTCCAAGGTCATGCGACAGTCGCTATAGCCGGCTAATTCTAAAAGACCTTCGAGGTTTTGATTGGGAAGTAGTGGATCACTAAACTGTAAAACAATATACTGTTCGGGTTGCTGAACAACATTGGTGAATATGACTTTAAAATCGCGTAAAGAAGGTATTTCTTGTTTGTATTCGCCCTTCACATCGCAATTGACAGGTGAACCATCCCAACTTACTACTACTTCGTTATAATCATCGTTGCGAACAATGCTATCTACAGTAAAATAATGAAGATGCTCATCGTCTGTGTGAGTCCAGGATACCTTTAAATCTTGACTGCCTTCTTTCGCTTCGATTACTTTTTCGAGTTCGGCATTATTTTCTATGTCTAAGGTTCGCACAACTCCGGATATATACATGGATCGGAGGTCCTCATTGCTGTAGGTTGAAACCTTTTGAATTTCTACATCGATGTTTTGGTTGATCACCGTAAACCCAAAAAAGAATGTTTTCAGGGCTTCAGGAACACTGGTCAATTGATCGAGATGAAGTTCGGCTTGATAGGCTTGGCCGCGAGGAAGCCATTCCTTCGGGCGAAACTCGAGCGTTTGGTTATCGATCCAAACCAGTTCGCCTTCAATGGAGGGTGAAAATTCGAGGTATTCGGCAGTTAGGGCTTTGTTCAGTTCTACTTGCTCAACAAACTGATCGGCCAAACGAACCCTTATAGTACCTGCGGTTGACACTGTACCAGAGGTAAAGGCAGAAATGTACTGAGCGAAAGCAGGGTCTGTAGAGGTTTTTATTTTTTGTTTACAAGCGGGAAGAATGATCACAAAAAAGGCCGCAGCAAGGGCTACAGCCAGACGTTGAACAGTTTTCAGTTTCATGATTGAGTTAGTAGAGTGGTGGAAAGGTAGCGAAGTAACGCACACCTTATGTGGAAAGTATTTAAAAATTAAAAGATTTTTTTTAGCGGATAAATGAAGGTACTTATGGGCCATCTTTTTCCAAAGGATGTATCTTCGTGGCCATCTCGGATCTATGGAAATTTCGGACCGTTTTAAAGTGCCTCGACAAGGGGATCAATCACCTTTGGAATATTTGCTTCGACGCGGCTTGGAGCAGCCATCGGTGCGTCCTGAATTTTATCGCCGTTTTCTCCAAGAAACGGTTCACGTAATAACCCTTGACCCGAATTTTTCGAATGGACTAACGACGATCAGACGGGGTGAAAAGCTCAATTTGTTTGCCTTTTCGAATGGGATGATCCCTGTATTTACTAGTATAGAGCGGATTTATGATCGCGGCATAGTCAAACAAAAGGTGAATCATATTCAGCTACGCGGTGATCAGCTTTTGAAATCGGAGTTGGGATTGAGCTTCTCGGTTAATCCGTACTCGGAAATTGGAAAGGAAATTTCAAAGGAAGAGGTCGTGAGAATATTGGATGGATCCTTGGTGGCTCAATTGGAGGCTGACCTCGGTCCTGACAAATCCGTATTGATAAAGCTGTCGAAGCCAAGCCAAGTTCCTTTTGAATTGGTGAGCGAGCTGTCTCGGGTTTGTCATAAAATGCCCAATGTAAAATGTGTCCATTTGGGTTGGTGGGAAGATCCACTATCGGGAGTTGAACCACATTACATCGTGGCAGTAGATACAACTTTTGGATTTGAATCCATCAAGCACGAGGTTCAATTTGCGTGTTTACAAGTGCTGGGAAGAGCGTCTGCATTTGATTTGCGCGAGCTTCGAGAGTTGAAAATCATAGAGGATTATTTTACTCAAAATCCTCAGTTGATTTATGACCGCGAATCTTAAAAAAGGTCCATTCGATTACCGCAATCACGCCTAACAACAGAAAAGGATAAGCGGGAACGAGATATCTAAACTCGTCCAGCTGTAACCCTACGGGAAAAATAAATGTGAGGAATAGTCCTGTTAATGCGGGAAACAGGCCAGCCCAATTCTCTTTCTTTCGAATTAAGAGAAATGTAGTGCCACATAAACCCAAAAGGATAACCGTGAGGTAGAATAGGGAGTAAAACACTTTTATAATAAACTGTCCAGGGCTTAAATAATCACTTGATTTGACGAACAAGTTATAGGTTCCGGAATGAATAAGAAAGGACTTGCATAGGCGAATTCTGGAGCCGATATAAAATAAAAAGGGCCGTTCGTTTTTAATGGATGCGGTATATCTCTCCAGCCTTTCTTGCGCTACTTTTTCTGCACTATCTCTTTTAAAATCACTTTGTGTGCTGTCCAAGACTATGGCAATATCTTTTTTTACTAATAGCAGCGAATCGCCGTTGAATTGCGAGGTGTAGGCATGTTGGGGGAGTTTAACTTCTCTTTTTTTAGTAATAAAAGAAGGAGTGGGAATGTAGTAGGAAACATCGGCTCCGGGCTCCCACCAAATGATGGAACCTCCAGTGGCTTCAACAAAATGGAAAAGTTGACGTTGATAGCTGTTGTGGGCTTCCGGATAATAAACAGTAGAGGTAAGGGGAATGAATTGATGATGTTTGTTTGCGTTATAGCCAATCCAGCAACTTTCAAAAATGAGAAAGGCAGAAACAAAAAGAAGCGATTTCTTCAGGAATTTCGGTTCTTTTTGAACGAATAGCACAAATATTCCAATGGCTAAAAGAGGTAAACAAACAGGTCGCAAAAAAATAGCCCATGTGAGCCAAAGGCCTGAAAGGAGGAGTGCAGTGTTGTTTCTTTTTTCTTTCGTGAAAAAGTAAACACTCATGATTAAGGCTCCCGTGCAAAAGGTTTCTGTGAGGAGAACATGGTCAAAAATGCTCACAAAAGTGCTTGCACAATAAAGGAAAAACGCCCAGTAGAATGAACGTTCGGTTTTGAAAAGGTTCCTTGATAAAGCAGCGAAATAATACACGGTGATTGCGGAGAAGAGTAGTTGAAGTACAACCAGTAAGTTCAAGGAAGTGGTTTGGGAGAAAAAAAGTCGGAGAAGAAAATAGGGTAATCCATAGCCAGGCATACGGAAGTCCTTGTACACTTCACCATCGTAGGATCCTTGATTAATCAGGTGATCAACGGGTTCAAAGTAGCTAAAAGAATCATCTGATTCTTGGGCAAAGGTATCGGGGTAGAAGTGATTAGTAAATGGAGAGTCTTCGATATTTACCTTATAAATAAACCACACTGCTTTGAATACAAGGGCAATGAACAACCAAATCCATTTGTGTTGCGGAGAGGGTAAATGGAATTTGTTGTGCATGGATTTATCCGAAAAGTTCGTGGATCACTTCTTCTATTTTTCCAACGGCGACTACTTCTATTTGAAGTCCTTTTGTTTCTATTCCTTTGTTGTATTTGGAAATAATGATTTTTTTGAAGCCTAACTTCATGGCTTCGTGTATGCGTTGATCAATGCGAGTGACGGGGCGTATTTCCCCACTAAGGCCTACTTCACCTGCAAAACATACCGTAGAGGGGATGGATAAATCTTCGCTGCTGCTGAGTATGGCAGATACCACGGCAAGGTCCATGGCGGGATCTTCAATTCGGATACCACCAGCGATGTTTAAAAAGACATCTTTCATTCCTAAACGAAATCCACATCGTTTTTCTAAAACGGCTAAAAGCATATTCAGTCGGCGAATGTCAAAACCTGTTGTACTGCGTTGAGGTGTGCCATAGACTGCAGTGCTTGCTAAAGCTTGTATTTCGATGAGCATAGGGCGCATACCTTCCATTGTAGCAGCAATGGCACTTCCGCTTAGATTTTCTGATTGGGTATGAATCAGAATTTCCGATGGATTGCTCACTTCGCGTAAACCACTTCCTTGCATTTCATAGATGCCCAATTCGTTGGTAGAGCCGAAGCGATTTTTAGTAGTGCGGAGAATGCGATAGATGTGCTGACGATCGCCTTCAAATTGAAGAACGGTATCAACCATGTGCTCCAAAACTTTCGGGCCGGCTAGTGTTCCTTCTTTGGTAATGTGACCTATGAGAAATACGGGAGTAGCATTTTCCTTAGCGTATTTTAAAAGTTGAGTGGCACATTCGCGCACTTGTGATATACTTCCCGGGCTGCTTTCTACGGCTGAGGAATGTAAGGTTTGAATTGAATCGATGATAACCAAATTAGGTTGCTCTGCTTCTAATTGATCAATGATCTGCTCCATGCGAGTTTCCATTAGAACAAAGCAGCGTGGGTTGCTCATGCCAACCCGTTCAACCCGCATTTTTAATTGTTCTTCACTTTCTTCTCCCGACACATACAGCACGCTCATGTTCAATTGACGAAGAGCCAACTGCAGCATCAATGTTGATTTTCCTATCCCTGGCTCACCTCCGAAAAGCACTAAACTTCCGGGCACGATGCCGCCTCCTAATACGCGATGGAGCTCTTGATCCAATACTTGAATACGAGCAGTGTTTTCGATTTGGAGCTCTTCCACAGAGCGGGGCTTATTTACAGGACGAGCTTTGCTGAAGCCTCCAGTTTTGCCATTATTTCTTTCAAGCACTTCTTCTACCAGTGTATTCCATTCACCGCAAGAGGGACATTTACCGACCCACTTGAGGCTTTTTGTACCACAGTTCTGGCAGAAGTATGCAGTTTTAACTTTAGACATGCCTCAAAGGTGAGAAATATTACTATAAATAAAAAACCCCATGTTATGCAACATGGGGTTTCTTTTTAGTTGAATACGATTATCGAAGGAGTGTAATGTTTCCTTCTATTTCTGGATTTGTTCCATAAGGAAGTTCTAGTACATAGAAGTATGTGCCTTCGGGAAGGTCGTCACCATTAAATGTATTGGCATAATTGTCCGATTCAAATACTTTTCCGCCCCAACGATCGAAGATTAAGAGACGTGCAGAAGTATAGTTTTCAAGTCCGAGAATTTCGAAAGAATCGTTGATGCCATCGCCATTTGGTGTGAACACATCAGGGATGATCAACTGACAAGCATTCGCAATAATTTGATAAGAAGCAGTGCTAGATCCACAAGCGTTACTAGCTGTTCCATAAAGGGTAATAACACCATCCAAACAAGAAGCAGGGACGTTTGCCGAGCAAAAGTTATACAGGTTGTCGGTTTGGCTAATGGTCATTGCTCCGCAGCTCGTTTCCCATTCGAAATTCGTAGCACTTGGTGCATCGAGTGTGTAGGTAGCACATTCGCCAGGACATAACAAATTCAAAGAAGAAGATCCTTGTACAGAAGGAGCAGTAGTGATCACTACGGCTGAGCTTCCGGTAACGCTCGTGTTGCAGTTGTTATTGTCGACAACGTTATAGGAGTATGTTCCGCTTTGATTGACAGTGATACTTTCGGTTGTTTGGTTGTTGTTCCATAAGATAGAATATCCATCAGGAACGCCTACGGTCAATGTAACACTTGAATTTTCACACTCTAGAATAGAAGGTTGTGGCACTGGATTCAGCGTAGCAGCAGGCACCAGTGTAATCACTGCAGTGGCTGTGTTAGATTGATCGCAGTCATTCGAAACAGAAACGCTATAGGTGCCGTTTGAGTTGACGGTGTAAGTGCTACCCGTGTTGTTGGGTGTCCAGTCATACACCAAATTAGGATTGTCTTGATTGGAAGGAATTGGATCAAGTGTAACGGATGCGCCATTACAAATAAATTGATCTGAAAGTGATGGCTCTGGAACGTTGGGTTGGTACTCCACGTTGAAGGAGTCGCTTGCTGTTCCACATCCATTGGTAATGCTAGCACTAACTGTGGTGGTGGTGTAATTGGTAAAAGGCCCAACTACAGCCGAAAGTTCATTGGCGGCCGCTACAACACCTGTTCCTGTCCACGTGATTTCACCAACACCGGCTGCATCTACTACGTCAATTTCGACGTTAGCGGTTTCGTTATTGCACAATAAAAGCGGTTGCGAAATAGACATGTCAAGGCTAGGTTGCTCATTGAATTCTATTTCATAGCAATGATCTTGTGCACAGGCTGGATCGGTAAAGCACAGGGTGTAAACACCCAAGTTGGTAGCGTTAAAGGTGGTATTATACTGAGAGGTAGTGCTCAATGTCCAACCGGTAGGTCCTGTTACGCTCCATTGGCCTGCGAGAGGTTGTGATGCACATCCACTCGGAGATGAATAAATAACGCCTGCAGTTAAACCTGTTCCTGTTGAAGGTATTTGGAGCGGGCTATTCGTGACACAGTTTAATACAGTGATGTAGTTATTCGCGTCTCCAGTTCCAGAAGAGGTATAAACGATTTCAATAAAATCATTTCCTGTAATGGGAACAGAAACTACGCTGAATCCAGTAGTAGCGGTGAAAATGGTGCTAGTAGTAACACCTCCGGCATTAGTCACGTTTACGGTGATGTAAGAACCTTGCCATCCGAGCGTAGGGTTCGTACTCTGAAGATAGATGGTGAAGTTTCCTGAAGCCGGGTTAGAATATCCACCCGTGAATTCTATGGGTTCAAAACCATCGCAATAGGCGCCCGCATTGTCTTCGTTAATGGGGTCAATAAACGATTGGATCACTGTAACGTTTTGAATTTTTCGACCTTGACATCCAGTAGAATCGGTAACGGTTACGCGGTAGTTACCGGCAATTAGTCCACTTACTTCTACACATTGCTCATCAATAGGGCTTCCAGCCACAATTTGACCAGGATAAGTGGGAAGTACTTCCCAAAAGTAGGAGGCCCATTCATCAGCGGTGCATAGCACTGGGTTTGTTCCTGGGCATACTTGCACTGGATTAGGAAGTGCGAGGTCAGGAATGAAGTAGTTGGTAGCGTCGAGATAAACAGTGGCTGAAGATGCGCAAGCACCGGTGTATCCGGTTACCGTTACGTCGCCAGCTTGGGATACTGTGCAATCTGGTGTGGTGCAACCAGTGCTCCATTCGTAGGCATCAAATCCTGGGGTAGCAGTAAGTTCTGAGCTTCCGCCGGCGCATACTACCAAGTTTCCACTGATGGAAATAGGAGGCGCTGTTTGATTCAATACATTGAATACATAAGTGAGTACCGTGCTTTGAGCAGGATTGCCGTTGTCGGTTGCAGTAATGGTTATGGTATTTAAACCAACATTACTAGCGGTAGCCGCAAATGAAGCAGTTAGGTTAGCTGTATTTCCGCTGGTAGCAGAGGCCGTTAATCCAGAGCCAGTTTGCGAGTACGTGATAGAAGTGTTTTGGCCTGTTTCAGGACTCAAAAATTGCATGTTTAGATTGTAACTATCCCCAATGCACAAGTCAATGGTATCACAAGGCAGCGCGGTAGTGGGCATAGGAGGGATGTTAGCCGCCGTTTGACAAGTGCTAAATCCAATGGTTCGGTTATCGAGCCAGTTTACACCATCTTGTTGATTTGCTGCTTGACCATAGGGCCCATTATAGTTTCCGTTGTTCAAGTTGAAACGACCGAATTGCGCATGACTGTTTCCAGAAACACGATCGGCGCCAACGTTGGTAGGAGTAGGACCGCTAAAACCGCTGCTTCCACCTACGTCACCGTGTGCCCACTGCATATCGCGGTAGCAGAATTGAACGTTTTGACCGGCGGGTAAAACGTCTGATCCCTCTGGTGTGAGGATGATTTGGAAGGTGTTTTTCTTATCGCTGTGGTTGCTGTAGTATCCAACATCAACGTAGTTTACATACAAGGCTTGTGAGGTGGTTTTGTAGTAAAACTCTCCTGTTGCACGAAAGTCGAAGTCGGCCCAAAATGCGCAGATATGGTCATGTTGCGTATCTGTTCCAACTGGATTAGGAAATTCATGTGGTGTCCAGTCGAAATAACCGCCTCCGAAAGCGATAGTTCCTTTTGAGGTAAAATATACTTGGCTGAAGTCTTGTCCAAAGAAGCAGAAGGTAAAACCTAAGTTGATGGGACCTAACCAACAGTCAACGCCAGGACCACCGCCAGAGCAGTTTGGCCAATCGTTAGGATCTGTTTGTGTATAGGTCGCATCGGGCTCAATCCAACAATCACAATCACCTGGGGGCAATGTTTTTTGGGCAGATGCAATGGCGTCTTCAAATTTTATTTTGCCTTTGTTGGCGTGATAGATGTCGCGAATGCGAGCATCGTTGTAGCGCGGATCAGTGCGGAAGAGTTCCCAATCATCTTTGCTCATGTAAAGCAGTCGTTCGTACTGATAGAGTTCTTCTTCGCTAAGATCTGGACTGTACTTCCAATATTGTTGAGGAGTAAGCATTACAGGGGTGCTTTCTTGAGCAAAACCAGTAGAACTTACTAGTAAGATGACTAACGAAAGGTAAAAATTCCTCATAGGTTTGAGATGCAACAATGAAAATGGTTAATTCGGTTAAGCAGAAAGCTACAAATATAACTCTATCAACGAGTGAATAACTGTATAGGTCCTGCTTTAACGATTGGAGTTCCGCAATGGTCTGTTGCTTTGGCAATAAAAGAATATGCACCTGGCTGGCACTGAATGCCTGCCAAATCAAGCCCATTCCATGTGGGTTCTGCGTTATTGGTGAAAATAACTCGTCCGTTGGAATCCAATATTGAGAGTTCAATGTAGGAAGCAATATTGGTACTTAAGTCGCGTAAGTCGAAAATATCGTTTTTGCCGTCATTACCGGGTGAAAAGGCATTGGGTGCTTTTATTTTACCGGGACGATAAACACAAATAGTTTGTTTGCTTTCTTTTACAAAACCATCGATGTCTGTTATGCGAAGTACCACGTCGTAAGTGCCTTCTTCGGAGTAGGTATGGTTTGGACTTGCGGAGTTGGCGGTTTGATCGTCACCAAAATTCCACTCATAAGAATGCTCTGTTCCGTCTTCAGGGATGAAGAGATAAAGCAAATTTTCTTTGTTGGCTGCTACTGTAGTGAATCGTCCGTTTAACGCCGCTTTATGAGCTACAGGCGCTTCTTCTTCATCGAATCTTTCGTCTATTGTTCCTAAATAAACATGCTCTCTATTCTGCAGTTGGGGAGCGTTTTTTTCTGAAAAAATAGTTGGCTCGGATTCTTTTTCTATATCATCAGAGCCTCCATCAGTGCTTAGTATCTGTGCCTCTGATAAGGGCTTTGGGGTTGAATCGATAACTAGCTGTTCAGATGGTTTCGGTTCGCTTGTAGGAGTTGTTTTTTCCTCTTCAACGGGTTGGTTGATTTGGGTTTCAACAAGAGTCGGGGAGTTAGTTTTTTCAGAAGAAATGTAAAGTGCTCCAATGGTAACACCGGCTACAGTGGCAGCTGTGATGAGCCATTGGCCAATACCCCAGCCGCTTCCGGAAGGAGTTGGAGAAACCCCTGTTGCTTGAGGAAGTTGGTTTTCAATAGAAGCCCAAAGATTGGACGAAACATTGGTTTCGTGCCCTTCTAGTTTCTTTCGAAGACTTTCTTGTAATTTATTTTCGTTCCTGTTCACTCCACTTTTCGTTTGTTTCAAGGGCTTTCTTTAACCACCCTTTCGCTTTCAAAAATTGGGTTTTCGAGGTGTTCTCGGATATCCCCAATTGATCAGCTATTTCTTTATGACCATATCCTTCGATGGCAAACAGGTTAAATACCGTACGGTAGCCTGTGGGCATCTGAGAGATTAAGTCAATGAGCTCGTCAGCACCGAGCTGTTCTATGGCGTTGGCATCTTCGTCTTCTAGGCTATAGGCCTTATCAATATCCATTTGATGCTGCCATTTTTTTTGACTTCGAATATGTGTTAGTGCTGTGTTGATCATGATGGTTCGGATCCATCCACCTAGTGGTCCTGATCCTTGCCATTGATGCATTTTTTCAAACACCTTCACAAAGCCTTCTTGCAGAACGTCTTCTGCTTCATCACGATTTGAACAGTAACGTAGACAAATGGACATCATCTTACGGGCGTATAAATCGAAAAGTGCTTTTTGCACCTCTCGACGGCCTTCTAGACATCCTTTTGCTAATTCCTGATCAGTCATGCGTCATTAATAGGGTTGATGCAGCGCTCTAAAAAAAAGTTGTCCGGCTCGGAAAAAAAACCGGCCGGACAAGTTTATGATAAGACTAATGAATGCTTAAAAAGGTTACCTCACCATGGTAACATGGCCTTCCAACACTTGATAGGTATTATCGCTGAGGCGCTGGACTTCTATCCTCCAAACGAATGTATCGGTTTGTGGATAGTAAATGCCATCTCCCACGTTTCCTTGCCAAGCTTGCTTAGGGTCTGTAGTGTGAAACACGATCGTTCCCCAACGGTCATACACCCAGAAACGATAGCTGTCAGGGTTATAACCTTTCAGCACGGGCAAGAATACTTCGTTTAGGTTATCACCATCGGGAGTAAATGCCGTAGGCACCCACACTTGAAGAATACTCGATACAGTCAGATCATGACATAAGGTGTCACGACACCCGAAATCGGTTTCTGATTCTAAACATACTGTATAGGTGGCCAGATCAACAGCGGGGAAGGTGAAAACAGGATTAACATCCGTGCTCGATCCAAAAGTGGCGAATGACCAGTCATAGGTAATTCCACCTTGGGTTAAGTTGGTGAATTCTACTTCAGGATTAAGAACGTCTATGGTCTCTGGATCCCATGTAAACTCTATTTCTGGATAGCCATAAACAATAACTGGGAAGTCAATAGTGTCAGTGGCTACGCAGTTGTCAGGTGAAGTTACTGTTAGTGATGGCTCAAATGAACCTAAATCGTCATACAAATAAGTAATGGTACCGCATACATTGGCAAGTTGACCATTTCCAAAATCCCACAAACAGTTATCGATCAGCGCAGGATCAGTGAGGTTGGTAAATGTCACTTCTAATGGAGAACAGCCTTCACTTATATCCACGCTAAATATAACTTCAGGAGTTTCAAAGACAGTTACTGCAATAGTATCATAAGCGGGCGTATTGCAACCATCGGATGCATAAGCATAATAGCTTGTACTCAATTGAGGACATACGTTTTGTACCGTTCCATCAGGTCCAATAGTTGGATCTGTAATTAAGCTAGGCAACTCAAACCACTGAATGGTAAGACCTACATTGCCGCCTTGAGTGCTTGCTACTAAATCTAAACATTGTCCTTCACATAGTTCTGCCGTTGGTCCGTTAACGATGTCAAGCAGAATAGGATCACTTAGTTCGGCTAACACACTTTCAATTTCACTGCGGCAACCGAGTTCATCAGTCACAACTCCATAGAGAGTGGTGTCTTGTGTGATGATAATTCCAAAAGGCGTACCCTGACCAATTAAACAGCCGAGGGTATCTGGACAGTTGTACCAATTGAGTACGAGGTTTCCAAATCCACCACTAGCTGAGCCTGTGAAGTCGAGTGTTTGGCCAAAGCAGAATATTTGGTTGAATTGGTCAACAGTAATATCAATTGGCGCAGATTGCGAACTGAGTGTAATGTTCAAGCTATCTATTGGACATCCATTAACGTCTGTGGCATACACATCATAGTTGCCTGGCAACAAATTATTGAACGTGTTGCCTGCTTGCGGACCGATGAATTCGAGTCCAGGTTCGCTATAAAGTGTATAGTCGATAGCGTTAGCTTCAATGATTTGAATAGTTCCTGTGGCATCACCTGAGCAAATAGGTTCGGTCAATACTACATCATCGATGAAGTTTTCTGGTAAACCAATGATCTGAACAGATAAGTTGTCGGCTACTGTATTACAACCTTCGCTATCGGTAATATCGTAGTCAAAGGTGCCCGCACAAAGGTCTGTTTGGATCAATCCAACTGCTGGCATAGCTTGACCCCAAGCTACAGCGTAAGGAGGGAAGCTACCGCTTGGTGTAAGGGTGATAAAGCCATCACATACTCCGAAGCATTGTTGTGCAGAGAACTGCTCATTTACGGTAATGTCTGTACCTGCAAGAACACTCACGGTGGCTGTATTTACGCAAGAGTTAGCGTCCGTTCCAGTCACAGTGTAGGTTACTAGTCCGGCAGGTGCAACAGTTATTGTTGCAATGTTGCTTGCGCTCGTAATGCTAGGATGGGCAGTCCATAGGTAGTTACCACCTGCACCAGCACCGCTTGCAGTGAGGGTTGTAGAGGTGTTAAAACAAATGCTATCGTCTGCTGCTACGGCTGTTATAGTGGGCAATGGGAACACCGTGAGATCCATGGTATCTCTGTCACTACAAGTAATACCTGAAGCGGTAATGCTCGCCAAAAGTGCGTTGAAGTTTGTAATCGCCACACCGCCGCCATTAGCTACGGTGATGGTTGGTTGTGCAATGGCCCCATTGTCATAAGCTGCGCCAAAACCATTGGTCCATGTGTAGTTCACTCCGGCAACAGAGGGTGTGCCAATGGTGATAGGAACTCCAGAACAGGTTGACAAGTTTGGTCCAGCATTAGCTGTTGGAACGGCTACTTGAGTTACAGTGATGCACGCATTCAAAGCGCTTTGGCAAGTATTGGCATCTGTAATGTTCGTCAAGCAATAGTTGCCAGGAGTAGATACGGTTAAGATGTAAGGAGAGGCATTGACTACTAGGTTGGTTTGTGCAACACCATCAATGGTGTAACTCACTGTCCAAGGAGCAGTACCCGTGCAAGCAAAAATGATATTGATGTTACTTCCTGCGCAAAAGGCTACGTTACCACTATTCCATGTTGCGGTAGGCAATGGATGAACTGTAAGTACAGAAGTGGTAGAGTTAGCGGCATTTGTACACCCGTTATTATCCGTAACAGAGGTGACGAAATACGATCCGTTTACGTTAGTAGTATAAAGGTCTGGGTTGGTCACGTTGCTTTCGGTTACATCTCCGCCCGGAGTGGTGATGGTGTAACTAAATGGCGCTGTGCCTGTAGTTAAAGTAACAGTGAAGTCGTGATTGGCATCAGCACAGATAGCTGCATTACCTGAGATAGTGGCTACTGGCAAGGGGTTAACAACCAAGTTCGCCGTATTGCTTGAGCCAGAGCTCACGCATCCGTTGTTATCCGTTACTTGAGTTATGGTGTAGCTTCCAGCATCAGATGCGGTAAATGAACCGTTCAAGTTCGGAGAAGCATTATTGTTACTATCGGTCACTGGCGCGTCTAGGTTGTATGAAAATGGAGCTTCACCAGTAAGCGTATAGTTGAATGTGAATGTTTGACCAGAGCAAATCACACCATTGTTCGAAATATTGGCAGTTGGTAAAGCGTTTTGTGTAACAACAACGCTTGGTGAATCTGTGGTATTCGTACAGTTAGCATCAGTTACCGAAGTGATGAAGTAACTACCAGGAATGTTAACCGAATAGTTTGCACTATTGGTAACAGTGGCAGGTGCATTGGCGCTCGCTCCTGTAGGATTGGTCACCGTGTAAGACCAAGGTCCTGTACCGGTGAAATTAGCCACCAAATTGGTCGATCCGCCCGCGCAGTACTCAACGGGTCCAGCGAATGTTCCTACTGGTAATGGGTTCACCGTTAGAGTTACAGTGGGATTATCAGTTGTATTTGTGCAACTGTTAGCATCAGTTACACTTGTGATGAAGTAGTTACCAGCTGCCGTTGCAGGGAATTGGTTTCCTGTATTGGCATTGTTCACTAATACGTCACCGGAAGGTGTTGTAACCGTGTAGCTAAATGGGCCTGTACCTGTAGTGAGGTTGGTAGTGAAGTTGTAAGTAGCTCCTTGACATATAGTACCTGAAACTCCGAAGGTAGTTACCGGAAGTGGGTTTACCGTTAAAGTAGCTGTTGCAGACGCTGCAGCGCTAGTACAACCATTATTATCGGTAACAGAAGTAATGATATAGTTGCCGGCGTCATTATCTACAATGCTTCCCGTGGTGCCAGCCGAAGGAACGTTGTTAAGGTCGGTTACGGGAGCATCAAGGTTAAATGTAAAGGGAGCCGCACCGGTAAGGGTATAGTTAAAGGTAAAATTGGCTCCGCTACAGATTACGCCGTTGTTGGTAATGGCTGCTGTTGGAAGTGCATTTGAGGTGACGTTAACTGTTGGTGAGTCTGCAGTATTGGGGCAGTTGGCGTCGGTTACACTTGTGATGAAATAGGCACCTGCAGCATTTGCTGTGTAACTTCCATTAGTTCCTGCATTAGGCCCGCCATTTACGTTACCAGAGGGAGTAGTAATGACATAGTTAAAGGGTGCTGTACCGGTAAATGTTATGGGCAATGCAACAGAACTGCCAGCGCAGAAAGAAGCGTTGCCTGCAAACACCGCAGTTGGAAGCGGATTAACGGTGATAGTTGAACATGAAGTGCTAGTGCCTACACAGTTATTGGCGTCCGTAATCTGCGTCAAACAATAGGTGGAAGTTTGAGTAGGACATAAGTTCCAGGTGAAAGGTGAGGTGGCTACGTTTAAAGGCGTTTGTGCTACTCCACCAATGGTGTAGTTGACAGTCCAAGGACCCGTACCGGTGAGTGTCATGGTGAGGTTCACACATGTGCCAGCACAAGTAGATGTACTTGCAGAAAGTGTTGCACCAGGTAATGGATTGACGGTTAATGATGCTGAACCGCTTACAGTACCCGCACAATTGACAGAAGCAACACTGTTAAGGGTGTAAGTACCGGCTGTGCTCGTGCTGAGTTGGTAGGGGTTATTGGATGTAGTTATAGCTGGTTGAGCGGTTCCTCCAATGGCATACACGAATGTCCATGGTGCTTGCCCAGTAAAGCTGATCGGTATGTTGATCGCCGTTCCAGCACAAGTTGAATACGTTCCTCCAATAGAAGCGGTAGGGCTTTCGTACCAAGTAACAGGCTGGCCAGGAGCTATAGAAACGTTGGCTGCTGCTGTGTTTACGCAATCACCGTTTCCACTGTCATCGCCTACTACTGTGGAAATGTAATAAGTAACACCATATTGAATTTGACCCGCTACTGGTGTATTGGAAAACGTTAACGGGGTATCGGCATCACCAAAAGAAAGATCGTTACAATCAGTAGCGATTACTGTTCCTAATGCATTTGTAGCAGAGGTGTGAAGTACATATTGAATTTGGTCGTTGCCATCGGTAGCGGGCGCTGTAGCTTGAACACCTGTTGCCGCTGTAGTACCACAGATGGTAATCGGAGTTGCTGACATAGTGCCCGCATTGGTAATGATAGGGCAACTGTAAATGGGCTGGTTGTAAACCAGAGCAGGACAAGCACCGTTATCATCAATCGTGAAGGTCGCTCCTGAGCCACTAACAATGTTTCCAGAGGTATAATTGGCTCCTGATGCCACCGTATTAACGGTATATGGAGCTGTTCCAGAAATAGTGAAGGATACTGTATATCCTGTGCTGATGTTATTACATGTTTGAGTAATATTCAGAATAATGGGTGCTTGTGAAACGTTTACAGTGACTGTCGTATTCGGCGTAACGGCGCAAGCTGGAACACCATCATAAATGATGCTTTGAAGGGTATATGTGGTGTTTGAAGTTGGAGAAACACTGTAGTTACCTCCGTTAAAGTTATCTAGTGTTACCGTCGCTGGTGTGAGCGGATCGGCATCACCAATACCCAAAATGATATCATAGGGACCACCTGTCGAAATCTCCGTAAGTACTAAGTTGGTTGAACTTCCAGTACAGATAGAGGCGTTGCCTGTAAAGGTGAAGTTGGGGAAAGGATTGACTACGACTTGTTGGCTTTGGCCAGTAATGGTAGCTGTACATCCGTTGGCATCGGTAATGCTGGTGATGACATAGGTTGTAGTGGTAGCTGGAGTAACCGTCCAAGTGTAATTGGCGGTTACGTTAGTCAACGTTGCGGCATTACCATTAGCGGTATAGTTCACCGTAAAGGGTGCTGTTCCAGCAGTCATGTTAATGCCAAGGTTGGCTGACGCACCGGCGCAAATAGTGGTGCCTCCTGATAAAGTACCTGCAGGAAGAGGATTGACTGTAACTACCGTGGAGCTTGAAGTATTCGAAGGGCACAAAGGCGCAGTCGTATACTCCACGTTCGTGATGGTGTAAGTAGTAGTCTGGGTGGGGTTGAAGGTCAACACTTGGTTATCGGTCCAAGGATTGGCCGCCGGATTCGGAGCAGACGCTGGATCTACTGGTGAAGCGGTATAGGTAACGTTGTAGTTACCTGCTGCGCTAAGATCAACGGGAAGGTTGAGTGTTGATCCACTACACACAGGGCCCGCTGCAAGGAAAGATCCAGTTACAGTAGGTCGCACAGTAATCGTTACAGAACTATTTGCGGTTACCGAACATGCTGGGAAGTTGACATAACTTACGTTGGTCAAGGTATAAGTGGTAGTGCCAACGGGTGGGCTAACGGTAAATGTTCCATTATCAAGAATAGAAGCAGGGCTGGTGGCTCCAGCGCCCGTGACAGTAAGGGCATAAGGCTCACCTGCCTGACCAGTACCATCAAAAACGAGGGTTGCTGTTTGTCCTTGGCAAATGGTGGTTACTCCACCCTGTGCGCTAATTGTCCCGCCAGGAGGAGCTTGTGTTCCGACAGTAATGCATTCGTTTTTTGTACAACCAGGAACGCTAGTATCGGTTACCGTTACACAATATTGAACACCGTCCAGACCAGAAATATCTTGTGTGGATTGCCCAGTAGCCCAGGCATAGGTATAGTTTCCACTCCCGCCTACTACAGTGAGATCGATTGCACCATTATTTTGAACACATGTTTCATTGGTAACCGTAAAGGCAAGATCAGCGAGAGAAACCTGAACATTCAGGGTGTCACGAGCATTACAGCTCGCGGGAACGCCGTTTAATTGAACTTGTATTTCGCTATCAGAGTCTAGCGTTGTTAAGTTTTGTGTGCCTGATGTTCCAGAAAGACCAGGTGTATTATCACCGCTAAGCACTGTCCAGGTGTAGGTAGCTCCTGCTTGTCCACCACTGGCCGTTACGGGCAAAGTGGTACCGGCGCAAATCATGGTGTCTGTTACCGATAGAGCAACACTTGGATAAATATTGATCGTGATGTCTTGTGTGTCAAATCCAGGAAGTACACAAGCATCGTCTGTTGCTTCAAAATGAATGATATAAGGCCCGCCAACCATAGCTCCGGTTGTTGCCATGCAAAAAGTGGCCGTTCGTGGGTTGAGGCTAAGAGGATCTAAAGTGAGTGTGGGGTTTCCTGCATTCAGAATCGCTGGATGCGTTTCTGTAATGGTAATAGCACGCTGAAGGTTAGAATTGGAAGCCACTACATCGAAACAAATGCTATCTCCAGCACATACATCAATCGACGTAGCTGTGGCTAGGATTGCGTTAGAACTGAGGTTTTGAACAGGAGGGGCGGTAAAGTCAGTAGTGGTAGCAGAACAGTCCCGCATGATGATAGGCATGTTTTCGTAAATCACGCCTATAGTGGTTGCGCCTTGAGTGATAGTTATGGCTATCGTTACAATGTAATTGCCTGCGAATATGCCATTTGAGTTGAATGTAACAGCTCCTGTTGTAGGGTTTACAGTTACACCGTTTAGGTTGGTATATCCTGGGACAGTTATGGTAGGCCCCAGGGGATCAGCTTCATCGGCTATGGTTTGCGGTGTTGCTAAAGCATAACTGAGCGTGTAACCGGCAGCACCGCTAACGGTAATGTTGTTCGTGATGTTTCCGTTGTTACGACACTCATATGGTGCTTGCATGGAAGTAATGTCGATACTGTTCGTGCAGCCTGCGCCGGTGCCCAATTCACTAAAAATGTATGCGCCTGGTGTAGCGGCGTAATTGATGTTGTTGAAGTAGTTCCAATCCCCATCAATCCAAAAGAAATCCCATGAACAGGATGTATCGAGAGTTACGGTTCCTGTATAAACCAACAATTTAGTTCCGGGAATTACACCTCCTGAACACGAACTGTTGGCTAACTCTGCGGCGCAGAGATCGCTGATTTCCGTAGCAGAAACGAAGTTCAAATCGGCGTTGAAGGGCAGGGCCCCACATCCTGCTGGTTCGCAATAAACGTTTTCTGTGGGGAGTGGATTGGATGCACCAAAACAATCCGTGTACATACGGAGAGTGAGGGTGTAAGAGTTTCCACCGCTACATTCCCAGGTGATATTTCCCCCGAGAACGTGGCTTGCGCGTGAAACAAGAGATCCGGTTACTAGTGCGCATAGTAACACAAGAATGCGTGCTATCTTCATTCGTCCTTTTGGTGCTGGTCCGTCAGTACAGGCTTTTTTCTATGAAAGCCGCTAATTTAGTAAGGTTTTGTTAAAATCCCACCGATCAAATCAGTGTTTATCGCATCTGACCTGTGAAAAACATTCTATCGGTTGTTAATAAGACTCATAGAATTGACTTTTGGGTGCATGGACTAGCAAATTTTCCTTTCAAAGGAGGGCTAGAGGTTATTTGGTTGTATTGAAGGAGGTTAGCGTTTTTAGCACAGGATTTACAGGATGACAATGAAAACTTAACAATCCTGTAGAATTTGTGCTTAATTTTGTCCCCCTTGCTTAATTGGCAACCAACACTCAAATTAAATAACATGAAGAAAGGTTTACTTGCTCTTGCAGTATCTGTCGCTTCTCTCGCGGCTAGCGCTCAAAATTGCGCTGATGTGTTCATCTCAGAATATGTTGAGGGAACAGAAAATAACAAAGCCATAGAATTGTACAACCCTACTGCAAGCCCAATCGACTTGGGTGCTGGTAATTATAGCATGGGCCGCGACCGCGATGGTGCAGGCGTTCCTATGCTTCTTCCTATTACGGGTATTATTCCAGCATACGGTACACGTGTTTTTGTACTTGATAAACGTAATCCAGATGGCACAGGTAATGAAGTTCCAGTTTGGGCTGATCTTCAAGCGGTAGCTGATACTTTTGTTAATCCTATTTACGTTCAGTCAAATAGTCCATTTTACTTCAATGGAGATGACGCTTTTGTATTGGTAAAAGGTGGCACTACTATTCTAGACATTATCGGAAAAATCGGCGAAGATCCAGGTAGCGGATGGTCTCAGCCTGGCGACCCTAATACGCGTTGGTGGACAGTAGATAATACCTTGGTTAGAAAATATGATATTCAACAAGGTGTGGGTACTAACCCATCTGTATTCGATCCATCTTTGGAATGGGATTCAATTCCTGTGAATACCTTCGATTCTCTTGGTTTTCATAAATGCGCTTGTGGTATGATCAGCGTAAATGAAATTGAAAACTACGGTTTCTCAATGTTCCCTAACCCTGTTCTCAATGGCGAGTTTGTAATCAATGGCGACAAAGAAATCGGAAGCTATCAATTGGTAGCCATGAATGGCATGTTGGTTCAACAAGAGAAATTAACCTTCGCTAAATCACACCGTATTTTGCTCGGTAGTGCTTCCAAAGGAGTGTACATTTTAGAAATCACTTTTACGGACGGAACACGTTCTAGAAGAAGATTGATGGTTGATTAATAACAGCCCTGATTTTTCACAAAAACTTTATCGCACCTGCACAGAATCTTAATCATAAAAAAGATTCTTTGCAGGTGTGTTTTTGAAGAATCTACTCATAAATTATTTCCAAATGCAGCAATTGCTTGCTATGAAAAACGCTCTACTTCTTTTTGCACTGCTTGGTCTTAGCCTGTCTGCCTTCTCTCAAACAAAGGTTCATGGTATCATTAAAGATGATGTTACCGGTGAATTGCTAATGGGGGTCAACGTAATTTATGCTCCTGGGCAAGGTACCGTTACTGATATCAACGGTGAATACTCATTGAGCATAGCTCCTGGCGATTATCAGTTTGAAATTGCCTACGTGGGTTACGAAACATTGAAGAAATCAGTGAAGGTTGCTGGGCGAGATATGACCTTGAATTTCGATTTGAGCACCTCGGAAATGGACGAAATTGAAATCGTAGCTGACGTTGCCTTGGAAAGAAAAACTCCAGTTGCGTTTACCGATATTACTGCGATTAAAATTAGAGAAGAATTGGGCGCTCGCGATTTTCCTATGTTGCTCAATTCTACACCTGGTGTATATGCAACACAAAGCGGCGGTGGCGATGGTGATGCTCGCGTCAATATTCGTGGTTTTAATCAACGTAACATCGCTGTGATGGTTGATGGTATTCCCATGAACGATATGGAAAACGGCTGGGTGTATTGGAGTAACTGGTTCGGTCTTGATGCGGTTACCCAAAAGACACAAGTTCAACGCGGATTAGGAGCTTCCAAATTAGCTGTGCCTGCTGTAGGTGGAAATATGAATATTCTTTCTCAAGGAATAGAAAATAAATTCAATGCAAACGCTACAGTTGAATACGGTAATAACAACAATCGCCGCATTACAGTAGGACTGAACACAGGTCGCATGGAAAATGGTTGGGGTTTTACCACCGCTCTTTCTTATAAAGACAATGACGGTTGGGTAAACAACCTTAATTCAAGGCAGATATTCTATTTCTTCAAACTTCAAAAGGAGTTTGAAAAACACAACTTCTCGCTTTCAGCGATGGGAAGTCCGCAAATGCACGAACAGCGTTTGGGAAGAAGTAATTTGGCCTTTTATGATGTTAAGTATGCTGTTGAGCAAGGCTACGACACCACCGGATTTATGGCTGCTGGCGTGCCCATGGACAAAGGTCTTCGATTCAATTCTGAATGGGGCTTTTTGAAGCGCGATCGTAATGATGATAATGCGCCAGTAGAAGCACAATCTGCACGTACCAATTATTACCATAAACCCATTATCAACTTCAAGCATTTTTGGACACCCAATAGTCGCACGGCTGTTTCGAACATCGTTTATGCTTCTTTTGGTAAAGGCGGCGGAACACGCGCCAATACTGCGATTTTGGACGCAGAAGGCATGACGAACTTCCAATATATGTATGATAAAAACACCAAGCCAATTGTCAATTTCTTGGGTGTTGAATTGTTCCCATATGATTTAAATTATGTAGATGATACGTCTCAATATAAATCATCTTACTACTTGCAATCTTCTATCAACAACCACCAGTGGTATGGTTTGCTTTCTACCGTGAAGTATAAGGTGAACGAAGAAATCGAAATAACCGGTGGTTTTGATGGCCGTACTTACAAAGTAGATCGCTACCAAGTAGTATATGATCTATTGGGCGGCGATTATGTGACGGTGGATCGCAAATTCCAAGATCAAAATCTGATCAATGAAAATGGTTTTTCACAAGTCGTACGTCGAGAAGGTCAGAAAATCAATTATGATATCAGTACTTACGTTCACCAAGCAGGTTTATTCTTCTTGGGTGAATATTCTAAACCTCGTTTTAGCGCCTTTGTCAATCTTACCGCTTCTACACATGATTATCAACGTGTAGATCACTTTGCCTTAAAGGTGAATGATGAAAAAGTAAAAAGTGATTGGCAGCATTACCTCGGATATACAGGTAAAACAGGAGCTAAATTTATCTTGAATAAAACACAGAATGTTTTTGCCAATATTGGTTATCTCAATCGCGCACCGAACGTAGCGAACACGTTTAGCGGTACCACCTTGAATATCTACCAAGGTTTGGCCAATGAGAAAATTGCATCCGCTGAAGTTGGGTACAATTTGAAAATTGATAAGTTCCGTGCTGTTGCTAATGCCTACTATACTACGTGGGCCAATCGTCCGGTAACGGGCTCAAGAACCAACGGTACCGATCAAGTTTTCTATAATGTAACAGGATTAAAAGCAGTACACAAAGGATTTGAGTTGGAAACAGAATATTCGCCTGTGAAAAACCTAACCCTTGAAGGAGTATTGTCGCTTGGAGATTGGAGATGGAACTCTTCAGCTGAAGCGGTAATCACCAACGAAATTGGAACAGAAATTTTGGATACGGTACGTTTCGATGCTACTGGCGTGAAAGTGAGCGATGCCGCTCAAACTCAAGTGTCTTTTGCATTGCGCTACGAGCCGATTAAAAACTTCTATTTCAAACCGCGTTATACTTACTTCAATAACTATTTCGCAGAGTTTAATCCAGATGCATTAACAGGCGACAATAGTCGTCGTCAATCTTGGAAAGTCCCTTCTTATTATATGGTCGATCTTTCTTTTGGTTATAACTATGACGTTAGCAAAAAATACCGTGTTGGTTTCAGAGCTAACCTCATCAACGTAACCGATAGTAAATGGATTTCGAACATACTTAACCAAGACGGAAATGTCTTTGTTACCGATGCGCTTAACAATGAATTTGGCGGTGGATTCGATGCTCAATCTGCCGGTGTATATTACGGTATGGGATTCCGTTGGAATTTCGGTATCACCTTTAGCTACAAATAATCACTTCAAAAACGAATAATTTTTCCACAATGAATCATATCTCACGTTTTGCAAAAAGTGTAGGCTTGATGATCGCAATGATAGCGTCATCTGTTACACTTTTTTCTCAAGCTGTTCTACCAACATCTTGGGATTTTGACACTCCAGCCCCAACAGGTTGGACTGAAATTTTGAATGCAGGTAATACCCGTTATGCAACTGGTTTTACTGGCACCGCTTGCCGTTTGGACGGTACAGGCGATTATGTTTTGGTTGAGTTTGCTGAAGAGCCAGGTGCCGTTTCTTATTACTTGAAAGGACAAAATTCTGGTGCTACTTGGCAAGGTACCTTCACCGTTGAGCAATCTACTGATGGAACAAACTTTACTGCGCTTCGCACATTCAATGGTGCTGATTTGCCTTATGCGGCATATACGCAATTCACCGATCAGCCTTCTGCTGATGCTGTCGCTATTCGTTTTTACTTTACGAATAAAGTAAGCGGACATAACGTAGCATTGGATAACGCTGCTATCGCGGCTCCCGTAGCCGGAGCGGCTCAAGAGATCAACATCAAATCGGGCACTACCAACGTACCAAATAACTCTACATTCGTTACGGGTGATGCAGCTGCAACCACCTTTACCATTGAAAACTTGGGTTTGGGAACGGATTTGAACGTTACCAACATTGCTATTTCTGGCGCTGATGCTGCTGACTTTTCGGTGACCGGTGGCACAGGAGTGGTGAACTCTTCATCAAGTGTAGATTTTACGTTGAATTTCAATGGTACCGGAACGGGTTCTCGTTTCTGCACCTTGACCATCGACAATGACGACGCTTCTGAAAGCCCATATGTGATCAATATTTATGCGGTTGCTGGTGGTATCGCTACCGAGCCAACAGCGCAAGCTAGCAGTGTTACTTTCACTGGTGTACAATCATGGGATTATAATGTAACCTTTACCTCTTCAGCTACCGCTGATAATTACTTAGTTGTTCGCAGCCAAGGTGCACCACTATCGGCATCACCGGTGGATAATACCACTTATGTGCGCGGCGCTTGGTTAGGTAATGGTCAAGTTGTTTATGTGGGTGAGCCTACCACTTTCAACGCTCGTTACGTGGAAGCTAACACCACCTATTACTATACCGTATATGCTTTCAATGGCCCTGCGGGTTATGAGAATTATAACACTACAAGCCCAGCAACGGGTAACGTAGCTTCAGATGCGCCTAATGCAGGAACTTACTACTCTGGATTAGATCATAATGCAGCCAACTTCGTTACTACTTTACAAACGAAGTTGTTCCCAGCCGATTATTTCCAAATTTTCTACTCTAACTATATCAGCACATTGATCAACGAAATTTATGTTCGTGATACTACGGATGTGGATGGTGCTTCAGCTAACTACGTAGAATGTGAATACTCTGGTTTCGATTATATCTACCCTGCATCATTCCAGTGGTGGGATGGTCAAGGTCCTGGTAAATTGAGCCGCGAACACAGCTTCCCTCAAAGCTGGATGCCAACTTATAACGATGCAGGCTTTAGCGATTCTGATGAAGTTTCTGATCAGCATAATTTGTTCCCTGTTTTGCAAGTAGAGTGTAATGCTGTTCGCAGTAACTACCCTTACGGTGAAGTAGTAACTCCAACAAATACTTATTTGGATAATTTCTATGGCGCAAATGCAAACGGACAAAACGTTTATGAAATGCGTGATAGTTTCAAAGGAGATGCTGCACGTGCTATGATGTATCATGCTGCTAAGAATACTGTTACAGGTCAAGATTTCTCTTTGCCAGAGCAAGTTTCATTGATTATCCCTTACGGTCAAGATGAGAAAGTTTTGAAAACATGGCACTTCAGCGATATGCCAGATAATTTTGAAATTGCTCGTAACGAGTACATCGAAACGCGTCAGAACAACCGTAACGCCTTTATCGATAGCACACACTTCCCCTGTTATATCCGTTTCTCTAACATGACCAAGTGGCAACCTATTGCTTTGTATAATGGTACACAGCTTACTTGTGTAGACCAAGGTTTGAACTACCAATGGTACCAAGACGGCGTGGCTATTGACGGTGCTACAACTTCAACGTATACCCCAACAGCAAACGGTACTTACACTGTTGAAATGCAACAGTTTGAGCAATGTCCATCATTTGTTTCAATCACTGCAGCCGTTACTAACGTTGGAGTAGAAGAGATGAACGGCGCTGTGAATATGGTGGCTTATCCTAACCCTTCAAATGGCCAATTCAACCTTTCATTGGAGACCATGAACAGCACATCTGCGTTGATTCAAGTTACCGATATGTCAGGACGTGTAATCGCGAAAGAATTCCGTCGTTTGAACGCAGGTAAGACAATCGTAGAAATGCCAACTCTTCGTGAATCTGGTGTTTACATGGTAGAAATCACAAGCGAATTTGGTACACAATCAACTCGTTTGGTAGTTGAATAATATCTAGGGAACTAGAGTTTCCTACTCCTAAACCCTCGCCGAAAGGCGGGGGTTTTTTTATGCCTGGGGAGAATGGTTATATGCCTAAAGTAGAGTTTGATGCATAAGTGCGATGGCTGTAGGCATAAGTAGGATTTGGAAATGTCGTTTTTTTTTAGGTAAAGACCTTATAGGTCTTAGACCTATAAGGTCTAACCCCAATGTTGCAACCATGCGCATATATGCAACGAACCTATAAAAAATATACCCCAACAAAAAAGGGCTATTTCATCTAGAAATAGCCCTTTTTAATATGGTTGAATGAATGCTTAGTTCAATGGAATCTGCAACAATCCGTTGGTGATCGTTACACCATCATTGCCCGAGGAGTTATAAAGTGTAGCAGTGAAGCTCGCACGAATAAAGCCAGGTGCAGGTGTACTGCGGAATCGGCCAATGCTGAAGGTAGATGTAGAGTTGTTGAAGGCTGTAGTGTAGGGCACCGCTAAATCTGAGGTGTAACCTACTACTGAACCTGGTTGGTCAATGTCTGTAACCGTGGTAGAGGCACCATCAATCCAGCCGGCTGCGGGTGCAGCAAGGGTGAAGGCAATGGTTCCTCCTGTTAAGGTGGTACCGGTTACATTTAACGTGTTAGTCGCAAAAGAGAAGGTGAGGTTACCTGGAAGTACCGTCTGTGTTACACCATCCAATTTAAATGTAAGAATGGTGTCGCAGCCAATACAAGTACTACCACCGCAGTCTGTCCAGAATTCGTTACCATCAATGATACCGTTAGCACAGTTACCGTCAGTAGCACATGGTGGACATTCAGCACCACCGCAGTCGATACCTATTTCAGAGCCGTTCATGATGCCGTCAGTACAAGTTGGACAAGCGTCGCAGTAGTCGCCACCGCAGTCAATTTCGGTTTCTGTACCGTTCAATAGGCCATCACCACAAAGATCAGCGCATGGTCCGCAGAAAGTACCACCACAGTCAATACCAGCTTCGTCGCCGTCTTGAACACAGTTAGCACATTGTGAACACTCGCCACATTCGCCACCGCAGTCTACGCAAGTTTCGCCCTCATTGGGATCCCAAATGCCGTTGATACAGTGGTTACATTCTTCACAAGGACCGCCGCAGTCAATCAACTGCTCGCCGTTGTTTAGCTCGCCATCGTAACAGTTTGGTGGAATCTTGTTATCGTCGTTTAAGCAGCTTGCCAAAAAGAAAGTAGTGGCAAATGCAGCCAAACAAATCATCAAATAATTGCGTAATTTCATCTCGGTCTAGATTTTACAGGTGTCGAATATACAATGAAAGACTGTTTTACCCCAATTCGGGTTGCGTGATCTTATCTTATATGCTTCGTGAATAACCTCGAATAGGCTTTTTTTCTTTGGTAAGCGTTTTATGAGTTTCTTGCCGATCCTTTCAACGATGATTATGCAAAAACGGTGGGTTCAACGTATTTCTTATGACAATCAGCTGGTTGAGTCAACCTCCATCGCTTTGGGCATTCCTTCGGTTTATGTGCCTCTTTTTCTAGATCGCGGCCTCAACAGCTCCGAAAAGGCTTCGCAGTTTTGTAATCCTTCCCTCGATCAGTTGCTCGATCCTTTCCTCATGAAGGATATGGATAAGGCGGTGAACCGGCTTGTGGATGCTCTGCATGGTGGGCAAAAGATTTTGGTGTATGGCGATTATGACGTCGATGGCACCACGGCCGTAACGGTCATGTTCAGTTTTCTGAAAAAAATGGGAGCCCATTGCGACTATTATATTCCCGATCGATATACAGAAGGATATGGTTTTTCCTTTCAATCTGTAGAGTGGGCAAAAGAAAACGGAGTGAACCTCATCATTACCCTCGATTGTGGCGTGAAGGATGGCGCTAAAATCGATGTGGCCAATTCTTATGGAATTGATGTCATCGTTTGCGACCATCATAATCCGGGTCAATTGCCCAATGCCTTCGCGGTGCTTGATCCTAAAAGAATCGATTGTCCTTATCCTTATAAAGGCCTGAGTGGCTGCGGTGTGGGATTCAAATTGATACAAGGTTTTTGCAAGCAAATGGGTTTGGATTTTGAACTCATCGAAGAGTATCTCGATCTGCTGACGATCAGTATCGGTGCGGATATTGTTCCGTTGACGGGCGAAAATCGCGTGCTCGCTTATCACGGACTGCAACGATTGAAACAAGTGAAGCGCCCTGGTATTCGGGCTATGCTCAATCAAGCGGGCTTTAAACGCGATGAACTCACCATCTCTGACGTGGTTTTCATTTTGGCCCCGCGAATCAACGCCGCAGGACGCATTCTCAGCGGGCGCGACGCAGTAGCGATTTTGTTGAGCGATACGGAAGAACATGCGCTAGAACTGAGCGTGGGTATTGAAGAAAATAACTCTTATCGAAAAACACTGGACAAAGGAATTACCGAAGAAGCAAAGCACATCATTGAGTCTGATCCGTTTTATGCGCATTCCTATACTACTGTAGTTAAAAACGCAGGCTGGCATAAAGGGGTGGTTGGAATCGTAGCTTCCCGGTTGATAGAAGTGTACTATAAACCCACTATTGTTCTTACTGAAGTAGAGGGCAAACTTTCGGGTTCTGCACGTTCTATTCAGAATATTGATCTCTATGAGTTGTTGGGAAAATGCGAACATCTGCTGGAGCAATATGGTGGCCACGCTATGGCTGCCGGACTTTCACTGAAACCCGAAAACTTTGAAGCTTTTAGAGCTTGTTTCGATCAATTGGTTGCGGAGGTGCTTCATCATCAACAGGCTGTTCCTGTTTTGGAATATGATATGGAACTTCCCTTTAAAGTGATTTCAAAATCGTTGTTCAATACCATCAATCGACTGGCGCCTTTCGGACCAGAAAACATGAAGCCCGTTTTTCGAAGCTCGGGCTGTTTTGACTCTGGCGATACGCGTATTGTGGGTAAGGAAGAGCGGCATCTCAAGTTTGCTTTAGTGCAAAAAGAAGGTGAACGAAAAGTAGAGGGCATAGGATTCGATATGGCGCACTGGGAGCCGCATTTGAAAAAGGGCGGAAAAATAGATGTGCTTTATACTTTGGAAGAAAATACCTACAACGGATACACTTATCTACAAATGCAAATTCGCGATGTAAAGGAACATCAGCACTAGTGGAATCACCGCTATCTTTGCGGCGTTCAAGTTGAATACCATGGAAGAAAAAAGAACAGAATTAAGTGCTTTAGGCGAGTTTGGTTTGATTGCACACCTCACGGATACTCTTCCGTTGATTAAAAACACAACGGTAAAAGGCGCGGGTGACGACGCGGCTATTATTGAACCACCAGCCGGTGAACAGATGGTGATCACCACTGATCTTTTGTTAGAAGGGGTACACTTCGATTTGATGTATGTTCCGCTGGTTCATTTGGGCTATAAAGCCGTGGTGGTAAACCTCAGCGATGTTTATGCAATGAACGCGCAACCTCATCAAATTACAGTGAGTATTGCAATGAGTAATCGTTTTTCTGTTGAAGCGATTGACGAAATTTATACTGGTATTCGCAAGGCATGCGAATACTATAAAGTTGATTTGGTAGGAGGTGACACTTCTAGCGCGGTGAATGGACTCTTGATTTCTGTTACAGCCATCGGTTTTTCTAAACCAGAAAAATTAGTAACCCGCTCAGGTGCACGTGAAGGCGATTTGCTTTGCGTGTCGGGCGATTTGGGTGGTGCATTTATGGGATTACAAGTGTTAGAGCGCGAGAAAAAAGTGTTCAAAGAAGCACCAGGAGCTCAGCCAGATCTTTCGGGATATGATTATATCCTCGAGCGTCAACTGAAGCCTGAAGCTCGTCGCGATATTATTGGACTGCTCGAAAAATTGGAAGTTCAACCAACGGCCATGATCGATATATCGGATGGATTGGCCTCGGAAATTTTGCACCTTGCAAAACAAAGTTTTGTGGGTTGTGATCTGTATGAAGAAAAAATACCCATCGATCCGCAAACGATTCAAGCGGCGAAAGAGTTTAACATAGATCACACCACGGCAGCTTTGAATGGTGGTGAAGATTATGAATTGCTTTTTACCATAAAACAATCCGATTATGAAAAGGTAAAAGGCAACCCCAGCTTGAGCATTATTGGCCACATCACCGAAGAACACAACGGTTGCCGGCTAATTACCAAAGGTGGCGGCACTGTAGAACTGAAAGCTCAAGGTTGGAATGCTTTTACCTCTTAGTTTGAGTTGCCAAAAATCTAGGCAACAATAGCCGTGCTGAAGGTTTCGCCAAACGCTTTACTTTTTGCCCAAGCCAGGAAATCGAAGTATTCAAATGCATTGCGCTCAAAGGTGTCTTTTTTCAAAGGTTCGAGAGCATCATACAATTCACGATAAACGAGCAGAGCGTCTTTGGGCGCTCTTTTCTTTTGTGTATTGTTGATGAAGTCGAGCATTACTTCTTCTACTTTGAACACTTTGTTTCGGGTTTGTAAAAACCGCTGAGTAGAGCGTAAAGCATAAGGCAATAAGTCGTCATTTTTCAGCTCGAGGTGAACAATCAAATTGAGTAATTGCGCCATGCAATGGATGTCTTTTGATTTGTCTATTTCCACATCATTCAGCAGCTTGTTGGTCCAACGCAAAGCTTCATGGTAGTTTTCACTTCCAAAATAAATGACCGCAATATGAAAGTAGAGATGCGCTTTTCTTACCGAACTTAAATGTTCGTTATGCTTGCGCAGACCAGCAATGATTTCGGGGATCAGTTCCAAACCTCTTTTGAAGTCGCCGCTTTGGGTGCAAAGAGTAAGTTCGGTGCTGTATCGAATAGCAAATAGTCGCAATTGAAAATCTTCGTTGTATTCATCGTTATTTCTGCTCGCCCACAGGTTCAATTGCTCGAGTAGTTTTTGCGATTCTTTCCATTTGCCTAAGCGCGATCCTACATAAATGGCATTGGTAATTAAAGATAAATAAATGCCTGGCTCTTCTACAAAGAGGTGGTTTTCTTTATCGATCAATGCGATGTTTTTTTCCAAATAAGGATAAGAAGACGCATAGTCGCCCAGCCCAAAGTAGTAAGCGCTATAAAGGTGATTGAGCAAGTAGATGGCTTCAATAGATTGCTGTAACTTCGATTCACCAGCCGTTTTGTCAATGATTTGTTTGAGGTGTTTCACCTCTTCTTCATTGCGCGCTTTTCCACCCCGATAGAGGGTAAAGAAGAGTTTGCTTTTTAAGTGCCACAGTTCGTTGATTAATTGCATTTGATGAACGATGCGACTATCTTCTTCGAATTTTTGCTGCAATTCTTCATCGCTGCGAAGGTCTTCGTATTGGTTTTTTTCCCAAATTTTTTTCTCCCATTTACTGATCTCCGCCAATATGGTCCACATCTCATGGTCAGCAGCTACTTTGCGAGCACTGTGCAGCAATTTTAAGCTTTGATCGTAAAGCGATTTGTGATAAAGAATTTCTGCCGAGTGAATTTGACGGTGCAATTGCGCTTCTACACTGCTATTGCTGTGAAATGAGTCGAGACTTTTGAGTATTGCAGAATACAGTCTGTTTTTTGCAATAGAAAAACGACGCACAAAACCTTTGTCTTTAAAGCGTTTTAAGAGTTTTTCCTCATCGTACTCTTCTTGCTTATCGATGGCATCGAAGAGTACTTGATAGTTGTTTTCTTCCCCAATGATATGGCGAGACGAGAATACTTTAAAGTAACGCTTCTCGGGCTTACTCATGCTTTTAATCAGCTTGTGCAAATTGTCGGAGGCAATGTTTGACATAGCGGGGTAGGTTTTAGCGGTTTAACAATATCTAAGGTGTTGTTTTTCATTATATAAAGTGGGTTAACTGTGTTTGCGGTCAATTTTTGGGGGTAAAAGGAGCCTTCGAGGGGACAATCGGAAAAAGAAAATTCCCTTTTTTTTCCTTTTTATGAAAAAACTTGCTCGCTTACATACCATTTTTGTGCTGGCTGCGTTATGCGTCGGCCCTATTGCCCGCCTTGTATGAAAAAAATAGCCTTTTTAACCCTCGCCCTATTTATCACCCTTGTTGGTAACGCTCAGTTCAGCACTGGTACCTGGCGCGATCATTTGCCCTACACAAAGGCCATTGATCTCTGCATTGATAAAGACGAATTGGTGTGGGTGGCTACTTCTTCTGCGCTGTTCACTTTTAATCAGTACGACAATGATGTGCAACGCGTGTCGAAGGTGAACAGGTTGAGCGATGTGGGCATTACCGCTATAGAGTACATCGAATCAGCAGATGTGGTTTTGGTGGGTTATGAAAATGGAAACATCGACGTGCTTTGGTCTGATGGTCAATACAACATTCCGGATATCAAGATCAGCAGTGTAGTTGGCGATAAAAGCATTTATAATATCAAGGAAAAAAACAACTTTGTTTACCTCAGTACTGGCTTCGGTATTGTGGTGCTCGACCTTTCTCGCCGTGAAGTGAAATCGACTTATCTCATTGGTGAATTGGGGGCTCAAGTGAAAGTAACGGATGTAGAAATGGCCAATGACACCCTTTTTGCTGCCACAGAGTTGGGACTGCAAGCTGCTCGATTAGACGATCCCTTCATAGCCAATTACGAAAACTGGAGTTTAGTAACCAATGTACCGGCCGACTCTGTTTCAGCGTTGGAGGTTTATCAGAATAATTTGATTGGTCTTTTTCAGAGCGCTGAAGGTACTTCTGCATGGAGGAAAGATCTGTCGAATGGCACCTGGCTTTCTTTTTTACCCAACGAAGGACTCCATTATACAGGATTATGGAGTGATCCGGAGTGGATGACCATTAGCGGCACAGGAGCTTACCGCACCTACCACTTCGACTTTAATGCAAACTATATAGATGCCAATCATGATGGCATTTACATCAATGCGCGAAATGCGGCTGTAGATAAATGGGGAAATTATTGGGTCGCTGATAACTACGCAGGTTTATTGTTCAGAAAATACAATGGGGAAAAAACAGTGGTTTATCCTACCGGTCCGGCTCAAGCGGCGGTAAGAAAAATTACGGCATACAATGACAACATGTGGATCGCTCATGGTGGTATCGATGACTCGTGGTCGAACAATTGGAACAAAGCCCCCATGTCAGGTTTCGTCGATGAGCACTGGAAAATAGTGGCTCCAGGTGAAGGGATTAATCCGCTATCGGGCGTAAATGATTTTATGGATGTAGCTGTGGATCCACTCAATAATAATCACGTGATGTTTGGTTCGTGGGAAGAAGGATTGGTAGAATTAAAAAATGGAAACATCACCATTTATAGTCCTACCGCAGGTAACTCCACCATTGAAGGTTCGGGTTTCACTTGGGCTGAGGGTTGGACGGGTATTGCTGGTGTAGCATATGATATCAATGGTGTGCTTTGGTGCTCCAATAATTTTTGCAATACCCAATTGCACAGCATGGATCGCAATGGCAATTTTCATGGCTTTTCGTTCACGCCTACATTGGCAGATAATGGAAGGGTGGGAGAGATAGTGGCCGCGCAAACAGGCTATGTGTATATGATTGTGCCCAACATAGGCATTTTGGCTTTAGATTATAATGGTACGCTTTCCAATGAAAATGATGACAATTATAAATTGCTGAATGATGAAGAGGGCAATGGAGGCTTGCCTTCGAAGGATGTATTCTGCATGGAAGAAGATGTGGATGGTGAATTGTGGGTGGGCACCGTAGAAGGGATTGCTGTATTCTATAATCAGGCGGCCATCTTCGAAGAAGAAGGTTTTGATGCGGAACAAATACTGATCAGTCAAGATGGTAATTTTCAATACCTGCTCGAAACAGAGGCGGTAACAGCGATTAAAATCGATGGTGGAAATCGCAAATGGGTGGGCACGCAGAACAGTGGTGTGTTCTTATTTAGTGATGACGGTTTAGAACAGATTTATCACTTCACCGCCGAAAACAGTCCTCTGTTATCGAATAACATTTACGATATCGCCGTGAACCAATCGAATGGCGAAGTCTTTTTTGCTACGGATAAAGGCATCGTTTCTTTCTTTGGTACGGCTACCAATTTTGATTTGGAAATGAAAGACGTTTCTGTATATCCGAATCCAGTGCGTCCTGAATTTGAGGGAAATGTTACCATCGATGGATTGGCTTATGATACCAATGTTCGCATTACCGATTTGCAAGGAAACCTTGTATATGAAACGAATAGTGAAGGCGGTCGCGCTGTTTGGAATGGTAAAAAATTGAATGGCGAACGTCCGGCTTCAGGCGTTTATCTAGTGTTTGCTGCCAACTCGGATGGTACGGTAGATAACGTTGGCAAAATCACCTTTATCCGATAAGTTCGGGATACAGCGGAAGTACTTCGGCAACAGTGAAAAAGGAACCTCCTACAAAGACGAGGTCATCTGTCTGCGCAATTTTTTTGGCTGAAAGAAAAGCCTCTTCTACGCTGGTGTAAACTTCTCCGTTAAGACCACACTCCTGCGCTTTCTCTTTCAAAAGAGTGGCGTCGAGTCCGCGTGGAATATTGGCTTTGCAGAAATAGTAGTTGGCGCTAGTGGGAAGCATCGTTAGAATTTTATCGATGTCCTTGTCATTCACCATGCCCAGTACAAAGTACAATGTTCGGTGTGGTGTTTCTTCGAGCTGTCGAAGTATAAATTGAATGCCATCTTCATTGTGCCCTACATCTACCAGTACCAGAGGGTTGCTTTGCAATTGCTGCCAACGCCCCATAAGTCCTGTATTGGGCACAACGTTTTGAAATCCTTTGGCGATGATGTCTTCCGTAAGTAACGGTCTGCTGCGCTGAGCTAATGCGCGGAGAGCGGTGAGTGCTGTGCGTGTATTTTCTTCTTGGTATTTTCCTCCTAGAGGACAAAAGGGTACACTGAGGTCACGAGAGGTAATGAGAAGAGGAGCATCGTATTGTTGTGCGGTTTGAAGCATAACAGAGGCCGCCTCTTCGCGCATGGGGCCAATTACCACAGGCGTATTTCTTTTGATGATGCCCGCTTTTTCACTAGCAATTTTTTCGATGGTATCACCGAGCAGATGCATATGATCGAAGCCAATGTTGGTGATTACCGATAGTTCGGGTTCAATTACATTAGTAGAATCCAAACGCCCACCCAGTCCTACTTCTATGACAGCGATATCTACTTTTTCTTTTTGAAAAAACCAGAAGGCGAGGGCCACGGTCATTTCAAAAAAGGAAGGAGCAATGTTTTCCCAAACGCCTTTGTTTTTTTCTACAAAATCGATGATATCCTGTTGGGGTATTTTTTTTCCATCAATCCGAATGCGCTCTCGGAAATCGACGAGGTGTGGAGAAGTGTAGAGTCCGGTTTTATATCCGGCCTCTTGCAGCGCAGAGGCGATGAGGTGAGAGGTAGATCCTTTTCCGTTGGTGCCGGCGATGTGCACACAAGGCAAGCCCTGATGCGGATTGTGCACAGCTTGTAATAGCGCAATGGTATTGTCGAGACTGGGCTTATATGCAGCGGCGCCCACGCGGTGAAACATGGGTAACTGAGCGTAGAGATAGTCGAGCGTTTCTGCGTAGGTCATAAGGGACGCAAAAAAATCCCGCAGGTGCGGGATTTAAATTATTTCATTTTGAGGGTAATTGTAATCTTACCTGTTTTAGGAATAGTGGCACTAGGGTCAGGTTCAAATACGGTTGATTTAGCAGCGATGATTGCTAAACGCTCGACCTCTGATCTCGAATAGCTTCCACCGTTATCCGGAATATAACTAGACGAAATTGGGCTAGCACTTATGACTTTACCATTTTTGTCCACTGTTACATTAATAGTAATCGTTCCGGCAACACGAATTTCTTCGTTCAATTTAGGCTTGGCCGTCATCGGACGAGTAAAGGCGTATTCGTAGCCGCTGCCATTTCCTCCGCCACCAGCGCCACTCAATACTCCTTTTCCTGTAATTACACCATTCGGATTGCCTTGTGGAACAGGGTTTCCGTTTGGAGGACCACCAGGCTTTTTGTTGGGATTGTTTTTATCATTTTTGATAATACTCTCCGCAGCAGTGGGCTTGGGGTCGGGATTTGGCTTCGGATTCGGATTCGGCTTGGTGTTATTGTTTTTGGGATCCGATTTTACATTAACTGCTGAGTTGGTTTCTGAGACGATGTTGTCTTGCGAACTCGGCGTGCTTTCGGGTTGGGGTGAAGCTTCTGGTGGTGCACCGTTATCAGGCGGGGCATCCGTCATTCCTCCATCAAGTTCTCCTAAAGCCGCAATGTTCAATGCCATGTAGGTTTCGCCTCCGCCGCTCCCGCCGCCTGTGCCAGGGCCTGAACCATCGCAACTGCGCATAAGCAACAGCATCAATACAAGGCCAAGGCCATGAATACCAATGGTGCCGATGAGTGCTACGTTTTTGTCTTTAGAAGGTGCTGTTGTCATTGCTCTTTTGGTTTTGTGGCAATAAAGGGTTGCCAATTGTTTTTCTTCAGTACAGAGAAGAGCTCAATTGTTTCACCAGTTGGCACAGAACTATCAATATTTAGAATGATTTTTTTATCAGCTTGCCCAGCGAGCATACTTTGAAGAGTGCTTTCGATCTCCTCTTTTGATGTTGGTATGTTATTGATCGAATACATCAAGTCTGCATTGATGGTTACCGTGGTAGAGGCCTGCGATGGCGTGCCCGTGCTGGTAGAGGGAAGGTTCACTTGCTCTCCATTTACCGCCAAGGTGCTAGCGATAATGAAGAATATAAGCAGCATGAAGATGATGTCTGACAGTGCAGACATGCCTCCCTCAATGTGTATTTTATTTCTTCTTCCGAAGTCCATGACGATTAATTAGTTGGTTGTTCTAGAATGTCGAGGAATTCTACAGCGCTAGACTCCATGTTGTTCACCACTTTGTTAATGCGGCTAACGAGCGTGTTGTAACCGATGTAGGCAATCATGAATACGATAAGACCTACAGCACTCGAAATCATTTTTAGGTAAAGACCTTCGGATACGGTGCTAATTTGTAGTGTGCCCGCTGCAGCAATGTCCTTGAAGATGATGATTACTCCGAATACCGTACCCAAGAATCCGAACACGGGTGCAATACCAGAGATGGTGGCAAGTATGTTTACGTTTTTCTCAAGCTTGGCTGTTTCGAGCTTTCCTACATTTTCAATGGCTTTCTTAATCTCGTCCATCGGTTTGCCAATGCGGCTAATACCCTTGTCTAACATACGTGCAACAGGGGTGTGGTTGGTAGTGCACAAATTGCGAGCGCTATCCAATTTACCTTGGTTGATGTATTCTTTTAGCTTTACCATGAAGGTAGCGTCTTCTTTGCTTGCGCGGTTCACAGCCATGGTGCGTTCGATGAATACATAAACGGCAATAATGCTCATGATCAACTGTGGTACATAGATGTACCAACCTTTGATTAATTGGTCAGTAACACTGAGCTTGCCTAATGTGTGTGTACCGCTAGCGAGTGCTGTTGAGTCACCAACTGATAAGTTTTCTTGAAGGAAAAAAAGGAAATCCATGGTTTCAAAATGGGTTAGCAAAATGAGTAATAAGAGCAGGGTATCCACTCTAACGCAGCAAGGTGCACCGAAATTGCACGCGTAAAAGGGGTAGCATGCGGAACTTATTCAAATACTAAGGTTAATTAAGCGGCTTAATGCAGCAGCATCATTTCAACGATGTAAACCGCCGCTCCTGCTAGGTATCCGATGAGTCCCCAGATACTGATTTTTTTCATGTACCATAGGAAGTCGATTTTTTCTAAGCCCATTACCGCTACGCCAGCAGCCGAACCTATAATGAGTATGCTTCCTCCGGTACCGGCACAATAAGCCAAGAAGTGCCAAAAGGTTCCGTCTTGCACAAACATATCTGCCCATCCATCACCCACAGCTTGGGCTGAAATGGGATACATATTCATACTGGCTGCTACTAAGGGTACGTTATCTACCACCGCAGAAAGTAGGCCTATGGCTATGTTGATTGCATATACATCGTTCAGTTGTTCTTTGAGAAAAACGGCGAGTGTACCTAAATGTCCAATTTCTTGTAAAGCGCCAACGGCTAGCAGTATTCCCAAGAAGAAAAGCACAGAAGGCATGTCTATTTTGCGAAGCGCATGCAAAGCAGAAAATTTAGATTTATGCTCTGCTTCTTTTCCATTGTGCAGGAGTTCTGTTACTACCCATAATATCCCTAAGGAAAACATGAT
>JBDKGH010000036.1:0-9962 GCA_039798265.1 Bacteroidota bacterium
CCGACATCCACGGTAACGTTACTACATGCTCGTTCATCGTTACCATTACTGATGACGAAAACCCAACCATCACTTGTCCTGCTAACATTACGCAGACTGCTGATGCTGGTCTTTGTTCAGCTGCTGCTACCATCAACGCGCCTGTGGTGGCTGATAACTGTGCGGTAGCCTCTGTAACTAACGACTACAATGGAACTGCCAATGCTACGGATGTATATCCTGTGGGTACTACTACTATAATTTGGACAGTAACAGACATTCATGGTAATGCCTCTACTTGCTCAATGACTGTAACCGTAACTGATGACGAACAACCGATTATCAACTGTACAAACGACATCTCAGTAAACACAGATTTAGGATTGTGCAGCGCCGCTATCACGATTCCTGCTCTTAACACAACAGATAACTGCGCAATAGCGAGTATTATCAATGATTTCAACGGAACAGCTGATGCTTCTGGTACCTACCAAGTTGGTACCACTACAGTAACATGGACTGTCACCGATATTCATGGAAATACGAATACCTGCACCTTCGATGTTGTGGTAACAGATAATGAGCTCCCAGCAGCAACTTGCTCAACTCCAATTACAGTGAACAATGATCTAGGTCTATGTTCCGCTCAAATTACTGTTCCTAATCCTATTGTTTCCGATAACTGCGGTATAGCTAGCATCACCAATGACTACACGAACTCTTCAGTAGCCACTAATGCAAACTATCCAGTTGGATCAACCACCATTACCTATACTGTTACAGATATAAACAATAATGTAACAACATGCTCAACAGTAGTAACTGTTGTAGATGTGGAAGCACCGTCCATCGCTTGCAGTGGAGATCAAACAGTGATTAACGATGCAGGTATCTGCGGAGCATACGTAACTATTCTAAGTCCTGTAATTGAAGACAACTGCGGTATTGCTAGCTTAGTAAACAGCTTCAACAATACGGATGATGCCTCAGGTACTTATCCAGTGGGTGTAACTGTCATTACATGGACTGTTACAGATGTAAACAATAACATTAACATCTGCACACAAACCATTACTGTTACAGATCTAGAAGAACCTGTAATTACTTGCCCAGCAAACATTACCACGGATAATACCACTGGTTCTTGCAACGCTTTAGTGACAGTTCCGGCAATCATTGCAACCGACAACTGTGGGGTTGTTTCGATCAGTAACGATTATACCAATACTGATAACGCCACAGACATCTACCCTGTTGGAACCACTAACGTTGTTTGGACTGTAGTTGATGCTGCAGGTAATACAAGTACATGCACTCAAATCATTACTGTAGTAGACAACGAACTACCGAACGTTCAATGCCCTTCAAATGTATCCGTGTCAAATGATCCAGGAGTATGCGGAGCTACTGTAGCCGTTGATGTTCCTATTGCAACAGATAACTGCGGAATACTGTCAATCACCAACGATTATAACAATTCAGGTAATGCATCTGGCTACTTCCCTGTGGGAACAACCACTATTGTTTGGACAATTACAGACGTAAACAACAATACTGTCAACTGTACAACACAAATAGTAGTTACCGACACTGAACAACCAGTCATTAACTGTATTGGCGATATTACGGTGAATAATGATGCAGATCAATGCGGAGCAATTGTCAACTACGACTTACCAATTGCTTCAGACAATTGTGCGGTTCAAGATGTTGTATTGATTGCTGGCAATCCATCTGGCGATCTCTTCCCAGTGGGCACCACAATAGTCACTTATGCTGCAACTGATATCCACGGAAACATCACCAACTGTTCATTCAATGTTATAGTAATTGATGCACAAGAGCCTGTTATCGATTGCCCAAGTAACATTCAAGTAACAACAGATGATGGCGTGTGCGGAGCAATTGTTAACTATGACATTCCGAACTACATTGATAACTGTTCTGATGTTCAAGTGCAACTGGTAGCTGGACCCGCGCCAGGCTCTTTCTTCGAAACGGGTATTACAGAAGTAACATACGCTTACACGGATGCTAGCGGAAACACCGGTTCATGCACCTTTACCATTGAAGTAATCGATGATGAAGATCCAACAATCCAGTGTCCTGGTGATATGAGCCAAGAAGATCCGATTGTCATTTATGATCTTCCTACTTATGCAGACAACTGCGGAGCTGAGATTGCCTTAACCACAGGTTTGGAATCGGGTGATGTATTCCCACACGGTATAACTACTGTTACCTATGTCGCCTTTGATGCCGCTGGCAATAGTTCCGAGTGTAGCTTCAATGTATTGATTAATACGCCTCCAGTTGCGGTAAATGATAGTACCGACTTCCTCGAAGAAGATCATACTATCAGCATCGATGTAATAGAAAACGATTCGGATCCCGATGGGGATGACATCACTCTTACATCGGCTGACGCCATATTCGGAGACGTAACCATAGACTCTAATGGTACTATTTTCTACCATGTTGACACCCGTATTTGGTGCGGTACCGACACCATTACTTATGTCATCTGTGATAGTTATGGCGCTTGCGATACAGCCACCGTTACAGTTGATGTTGAATGCTTCATTGATGTAATTGTACCAGAAGGCTTCTCACCAAATAATGATGGAGTCAACGATACATTCACCATCATCGGTCTTGAAGACTATCCAGGTCACAAACTGACTATCTTCAACAGATGGGGCCATAAAGTATTCGAAGCAACCAACTATCAAAATGATTGGGATGGTACATCTCAAGCGATCCTAACCCTCGGTAGTGAAGTGCTGCCAAAGGGTACCTACTACTATGTGCTTCTATTGGAAGAAAGTGCTGATCCAGTAAAAGGTTTCTTCTTCCTTAACCACTAAGTTTTGAAGTGATGAAAAAAATGAATAAGAATTTCAATCTAACACTACTGCTCATCGTAGTATCGATAACCAACATTTTTGGTCAGCAAGACGCTATGAACTCGCAGTATGTGATGAATAAGTTGTTCATCAATCCGGCTTATGCAGGGTATAAGGAGCAACCCACATTCGTAGCCATGCATAGATCGCAGTGGGTTGGTTTTAAAGGAGCGCCCACCACACAAGTTTTGACATTCGACACACCATTGAAAAAACAAGAATTTGCTGTTGGCGGTACTTTGTATCACGATAAAACAGGTCCCATTTCACGCATTGCCCTCACTGGCGATTTCGCCTATAGAATGCGGTTGAGCAATCGTGCAACCATGTGTTTTGGTATGAAATTCACTGGGGAAATCTATCAAGCCAATTTGACTGATCTTGCTCTCAATAGCGATTACACATACCAAGCTGACGAAGCCTTTATGTACAACACGAAAGGCCTTGTTCTTCCTAACGTAGGATTCGGAATGTACTATCACCAAAAAGGGCACTACTTCGGTATTTCTATTCCAAAAATCCTTTCCAACAAATTGGAGAAAAAAGGCACCAATGCTTATCAAGTTTTAGATGGCAGGCAAGCCCCTACTCTCATCATTACAGCCGGGAAAATTTGGAAGGTAAACAGACAGGTTCGTGTTCAACCCAACTTAGTGATCCGTGCTGTGCAAAATGCTCCTGTATCTGCTGGCTTATATTTTAACATGATCATCTTAGATCAATTTACTGTTGGTGCCTATAGCTATGTAACCGAAAATGCTGGACTTATATTCCAATGGCAATTAAACAAACAATTCCGCATGGGATATGGATTCGACGTGTCAACAAGTAGTTTGATTACTACCAACCTCGGTAGCCATGAACTTTCAGCGTCGTTCATGCTCCCAACGAAAAAGAAAAGGATTATCTATCCCCGTTATTTCTAACACATCACCACCCTATATGAAAAAGTTAGTATTCCTTTTATGCCTTTCCGTTTTCCACATCAGTGGATTCGGGCAAGCTAGCGTCGAAATCGACAAAGGAGATAAAGCCTTTGACGCACAAGACTTCCAAGAGGCCATGTACTTTTATGAGTCTGCCTACGATTTGACTCCTAATGATCCCAACCTCACCCGACGTATTGCTCAAACATACCGTCGCATGGGGCAAAAAAACATTTCTGCGGAGTGGTACAGAAAAACAATCGAATTGGGGTCTACAGACAACCTCGACATGTTGTACTATGCAGAGGCGCTGAAAAGCCTTGCTCAGTATGATGAGGCAATCGTTTGGTACCAGCGTTATTTGGAAAAAGTGCCTACTGATACTCGAGCTTTGAGCCACGTTCGAGATAAAGAATATTACGTCGATTTGTACGCTGATACTATGCGCTATCAAATGAAACGTCTATTGATCAATAGCGATGATCCAGTGATGGGTATCACCAACTTCAGCCCAACTGAATACCTTGTATCAGCCATTGATCTCGAACGCTTGCGCGAAAAAAAAGGAAGTGACTATTTAAATTACCTCGATGTGTATAAGGTAAATATCACTGCTGATGCCGAACTGACGGATCCCAAACGTTTAGATAAAAACGTCAATAGCAAACTTCATGATGGCCCCGCCACCTATTGCGCAAAAGACCAAACACTGTATATCACACGAAACAGCGAATCAAAGGGAAAAGATATCGTCGATAAAACCCTGAAAATTTATGCTTCCAAATGGAATGGAAAAAACTGGTCAGCCGCCGTTGAACTTCAATTCAATAGCGAAACATATTCCAATGGACACCCTTCTCTTACTAAAGATGGCGCATTCATTTATTTCGTTAGTGATCGCCCTGGTGGTGTGGGCGGCACGGATATTTACGTCTCGCAACGTCTTGGAGAAACCTGGAGTGAACCCATTAACCTTGGACCTGGTGTAAATACAGAAGGCAATGAAATGTTCCCCTTCATCTCTGCAGACGGAGCTCTTTTCTTCTCCTCAGACGGACATGCCGGACTGGGTGGTATGGACATTTTTGTTTCACTCGCTCGAAATGGTAACTGGCAAAAACCGGAGAACCTAGGAGCTCCAGTCAATTCTACTAGCGACGATTTTGGTTTGCTCTACGACAAAGGCCTAGACCAAGGATTCTTCGTTTCAAGCCGAAGTGGAAGAGGGAATGATGACTTGTTCTTTTACAATCACGTACAAATCGAACGCACTTTGTTAGCGGGTTATCTAAAAACCAATGTACCAAAGTTATCTCTTGCCGGAGAGCGTATTCGAATTAACACTATCAATACCGGCATGGTTACAGAACAACGTCTTGATGAAAACGAAGGTTTTAAAATTACTGCCGAGGCAGGTGACTCTATTGCCGTTTACATGATGAACGAAGAGTACTTCGATACTACAGTTCCTGTTTTAACCAAAGTCATCGACGATCCACTGCTCGATCCTTACGTGAACTTAGGAACTCAAAATGTGAATCTAACTAAAATACCCACCTTCACCGGACGCATCAGCGATTACAGTTCTGGAGGTTTGGTAGACGCCAAATCAAAGCTTCAGGTTGGTGATACAAAATCTACACTGAATGCAGAGCACACAGCTACGGCTAACAATATAGAAGTAGATACTCAAGAGCTTGCTCAAGCTAAAGAGAAAGAAGAAAAAACAAAAAAATCTGCTGTAATCGAAACGAATTACAAAAACGCAATTGCTGAAGCCAACAATCTCATGGGATTGAAAAAATACGATGAAGCAAAAGCAAAATACAATGAAGCCTTGGCCATTAAACCAAAAGACGATGTAGCTACAGCTAAAATTGAAGAAGCCAATCGTCTTCAAGCGGATGCGAATGCAGGCAAAATCAGCTTCAACGACGCAGAATCCATTATCGACTTAAACGAACTTCAAATTGACAACATTCAGTTTGACTATAACAAGTCGTACATCCGAGAAATCGATAAACAAAAATTGGAAAAAGTAGTGGAGTTGATGCGCACCAACAAAAACACAAAACTCCTCATCAAAGCCTACTGCGACTCTCGTGGCAGCATGACCTACAATCAAAGTCTATCCATGAACCGCGCCATGGCTGTGCAAGGTTACCTCATTCAAAAAGGAATTACCCGTGATCGAATTCAAAGCGAATGGTACGGCGAACAGCGACCACTGAATGGCTGCGAAGACAACATTCCTTGCACTGAAGAACAATATGAAGTAAACCGCCGCGCCGAATTCAAAATCGTCGCAAAACCGAGATAAAAGCAATCATGTAGATGAAGAAGGATTTTTTTCCTTCCCCAGAAAGACCTTCTCTTATGAGAGGGTCTTTTTTTTTCCCAAAAAAAAACCGCTGAGAAAAAATCTCAGCGGTCATGCTATTGAAATGAAAGATTATACTCTGCTTAACTTCAACATATTTGTAGTGCCCTGCTCAGCAATCGGCATCGATGCAATGTTGATGATGAACTCACCTTCTTTGATGTATTCATGCTTTTTCAAAAAATAGCGAATGTCAGCTATCGTTTGATCCGTACTCACCATTTTATCATAGTAAAAAGCTTTTACGCCCCACACTAAATTCATTTGAGTCAAGATCTTTTTATTACCCGTGAAAACAAAAATATTTGCATTAGGTCTCCAGCTCGATACTTTGTAGCCGGTATAACCCGAGAAAGACATCGTAACAATCGCTTTTGCTGAAGCTCTTTTCGATAAACGACAAGCACTGAAACAAATGCTATCCGTTACGAAGCGAGATTCATCTTGACCAAGTGGAGCTTCTTCATGATAATAAAGTCCTTCATATTTTTCTGCTTCACCGATAATGTTATTCATCATTCGAATGGCTTCAACTGGATACTTACCTACTGAAGTTTCACCACTTAACATTACCGCATCCGCTCCATCTAACACCGCGTTGGCCACATCGGTTACTTCCGCACGGGTTGGAGTCATGTTTACAATCATACTCTCCATCATCTGTGTAGCCACGATTACAGGGCGAGCCATTTGAACGCACTTACGCACGATCATTTTTTGAACTAATGGCACATTCTGCAGAGGAATTTCTACACCCAAGTCACCGCGAGCCACCATCACCGCGTCAGTTAGTTCAATGATTTCATCAATCTGAGCAACCGCTTCTGGCTTCTCAATTTTTGCCACCACCTTCGCATGTTTTTCTGCGTTAGTAATAATTTCTTTTAGCGCACGCACATCTTCCGCATTACGAACGAAAGAAAGACCAATCCAATCCACGTTTTCATTCAGCGCAAAATGCAAGTCAGCCAAATCTTTTTCTGATAAAGAAGGCAAACTCACTTTTGTGTTAGGAAGATTCAATCCTTTTTTATTACTCAACGGACCACCTTGTATGATTTTGCAACGAACAGTATCTTTCTTGTTCGTTTCCAAAATTTCCATGGCAATTTTTCCATCATCAAGCAATACAGTTTCACCTGCAGCTACGTCTTGGGCAAATTCCTTGTAGTTCGTATAAATGACTTTCGTCGTGCCGATTTGTTTTGTAGTAGAAATGGTAATTTCATTTCCGGCAATCAGTTCCACTGATCCGTTTTCCATTTCACCCACACGTAGCTTCGGACCTTGCAAGTCGGCTAATAAAGAAGTAGAAGTGCCCAACTCCGCATCAATTTCACGCACAAAATCAATCACCTTTTTGTGATCTTCATGTGCTCCGTGAGAAAAGTTGAGGCGAACTACATCAAGCCCTTGCAATATCATATCGCGCAAAACTTCTTTTGACGACGATACCGGACCAATAGTAGCTACTATTTTGGTTTTTTTCATTCCTGATTTTATTAAGCGATGCATATTATGCGTTTATCAAGTTATACTTTGATTTCAATTTTTCTAGCGATAATGGAAACGCCGCTAAGACCATCGGTACTTTACGCAGTACTCTGCATAAGTCCTCTCCCGAAAATGCAGGAGCATCTTTTACCTTGAGTAAATAATCAAACTGGCTCCACTCAGGCAGCATCATTCCTTCTTCTGAGCGATTAGCAAGAAGAATGAAGGTTGTCTGATCTTCTGGGTCTTGATATACAAATCGCGTATGATACGAATTACCCAATCGCTGTTGTGTCTCTAAATCATCGCCGCGTTCAAGCTCCCAACCTAAAGTCACATTTAACGACCAAGCCAAACGAAAGTCACGCTCTCGACTGCTGATTCCAAACATCTCGAACTCGAAATGTTCTTCCTCATCCATTCCCAAATAATGTGTGGCCATTTCAATTTTATACTTAGTGTACGTTTTACACCATCGATGCAAAAGTAACAGTTCCCTCCAAAGTTCGGCCTTAAAACTCAGCTAGTTTTGGGAAAAAAAGGAACTTTTCCACGTTACACAGGGAATACCAATCGACAATTTTTGTTATCGACCTTCAAACTGGCCTTTTTACCCATGTAAAAAGCTCGGTTATCTGCGAGATGCCCTGCTGGAAATTGACTAGCAACCGGCACCCCCATGGGACCAAAAACCTCGCGAAACATATCTTCAACATTCGCTCCCCATGGGTTTTCTAGAGAAAAACCAAAAGCGAGCGTATTATCTTTCATTTGGGTAAATCCGCCTGCTATAAGCCCTACTATACCATCCAATACACCTGCTCGCTTTAATCCCATCAGCATTCGATCGGTGTGATAGAGCATTTCATCTACATCTTCTAAAAACAGGATTTTTCCCTTAGCTTTCAATTGAGTAGCTGAGCCTAACTGACTGTAAATGACCGACAAATTACCACCTACGATTTCACCTTCTGCCTGTCCAGCAAAAAGACCTCCCTCCCACGTCATCTCGTTCAACTCGCCAAAAAGTGCTGCTTTCAGATTATCCAAAGCCTCCTTCGTAGCATCCGGAAAAGAAATAGGCATAGTACTGTGGATGGCCGAAAAACCCTGGTTAGAAAGTCGATTAAGCAGAACCGTAATGTCACTGTAGCCCGCAATCCATTTGGGATGTTGGTCAAAAAAGGTCCAGTCTATTTGATCAATCAGCCGCACCGTTCCATATCCACCCCTAGAAATGATGATTGCCTTTACCTCTTTATCATCGAGCATAGCCTGCAAATCGGCCAAACGAGTAGCGTCATTTCCAGCCAATTGGAATGTCTTTGTTCCCACATTGGGCGCTACTTTTACGCGCAATCCCCATGATTCGAAAAGGGCTATGGCCGGCGCCAATTGCTCGGGCGAAACCCAACGAGCCGTACTAACTATACCAATAGTATCTCCAGATTGCAAAAAAGGTGGTTGCATGCAGCTATCTTTGACCCACAAAAGTGGAATGTAATGTTTCACAAAGAAACTCAATTAGCATGATTCAACCTCAACGATATCTGATTACTTCTGCTCTACCTTATGCCAACGGGCCTTTGCACATTGGACACATTGGTGGAGCTTATCTTCCTGCGGATATTTATGTACGCTATCTCCGTGCTAACGGTAAAGATGTTGCCTTCATTTGCGGCTCTGACGAGCATGGTGCCGCCATTACGTTGCGCGCCAAAAAAGAAGGAAAAACCCCTCGCGAAATCGTCGACTACTATCATGGGTTGATGAAAAAAGCATTTGAAGATTTCGGAATTGCATTCGACGAATACCACCGCACTTCCTCTCCTGAACATCATGCTATGAGTCAGGAAATTTTCAAAAAACTAAATGAGAAAGGCGAGTTCACGATAGAAACGTCCAAGCAGTATTTTGATGAAGAAGCCAATCAATTTTTGGCTGACCGCTATATTACTGGCACTTGTCCTAACTGTGCCAATGAAAAAGCTTACGGCGACCAATGCGAGAAATGTGGTACCTCTTTAAGTCCACTTGACCTCATAGATCCGAAGAGCACCCTCAGTGGTAACCAACCCGTTTTAAAAGAAACATCACATTGGTTTTTACCCATGGCACACCACGCCGATTGGATAAAAAACTACATTGAACTTGGTGAGCTTGATGGCAAAAAACACCACGATCCCAAAGAATGGAAAGCCCACGTGCTCGGCCAATGTATGAGTTGGATAGACGGAGGGTTGCACAGTAGAGCCATGACTCGCGACTTAGATTGGG
>JBDKGH010000037.1:0-8778 GCA_039798265.1 Bacteroidota bacterium
GCTTGCGCAATTACAAGCACGGTGTTAAGCACCGATTTTCAAACTACAGTCAATGGTACTGATGACAACGGCTGCGCCATCAGTGCAACACTCGATGTAGTTGTATTGACAAATCCTGCGATCACCGCCAATGAATCAGAGGCCTGCTTTGGTGAAACCTTGTATCTGCAAGCCAATGGAGCTCCTCAGTTTGAATGGATCGAAATTGCAGAAGTAGGCGATGCGGTGCAGCTCACAGCTACTACGTCACAAGATATCACATTGGTGGGCACTGCCGCCAATGGATGCACAGACACGATTTTAGTGCATGTCAACGTGATTCCTTTGATCAATATCGTGGTGAGCGAAAGTGTAGCTTTATGTGTGGTTGACGGATGCACCACCATCGAGGCTTCTAACGTGAATACGATTTCATGGTACGATGATCAAATGAATTTTTTGTCTAACGATTTGATCTATGAAGTATGTCCGGATGTGAACGCTACTTACATTGCATTTACAGACGATCCAGTGTGTTATGATCCCGATACGGTTGTTGTCACATTGTATGATGCACCCATCGTTTTAGCTGGAGAAGATTTAGAATTATGCGTTGGGCTGGCATACGAATTAGAAGCAACGGGTGCCCTCACTTATGAATGGCAAGGTTCGTCAGGTTGGTCAGCAGAAGGTAATCCCGTTTGGTTGGTAACCACCGAGTCGCAAGAGATTGTGGTGACAGGCACCACCGCAGAAGGCTGCTCGGATATAGATACCTTGCAAGTTTCTCTTTTGCCCAATCCTGTAGCAGATTATACCTACACCACTCAATATGGCTTGCTCGTGGGATTACCCGTTACGTTCCAAGATCTTTCTACCAATGCTTCTTGCTGGTGGTGGGACTTCGAACAGGGCGGATCGAGTTCCGAACAAAATCCCGTTTATGTGTTTGATGAGCCCGGTTGGTATCCGGTGCAGCTTACCGTGTGCAATGAGTTCGGTTGTCTCGATTCCATCTACTACGTTCTCGAAATGAATGAAGATTTTTATTATTATGTCCCCAATTCATTTAGCCCTGATGGTGACGGCGTCAATGATGTGTTTGGGGTAAAAGGATGGAATATATCGGAAGACAATTTTGAACTCACCATTTGGAATCGCTGGGGAGAAAAAATCTACACCATTACTGATCCTAATGAGGTGTGGATGGGTAATTATAAAAATGGAGATCACTACGTACCTGATGGGGTTTACGTGTGGCAACTAGTGGTGATGAATAAATACTCCCTCGAGATGTATGAAAGACGCGGTCATGTGACCTTGTTTAGATAAAAAATTCCTTTTGTTTCTTTCGTCTTAAAATTCATCGTTCATTAGTTAAAGGATAAGCCTATATAAGATGCAAAAAAAAAAACACTAATTCCATAAAAATAATAAAAATACTTTTGAGGTAGCCCTTATATTTAATACCGACCGTTACATTTGCCGCATGGAAAACGGATCAGTTACTCTATCGGTCGCCAACCACATTGGCACCATCACTTTTTTTCATCCTCAAAGCAATTCCTTGCCTGGTGCATTACTGATGCAATTGGGAGAAACCATTATTGAAGCCGGAAAAAATCCGGACATCACGGTAATTGTTTTGAAAAGCGAAGGTTCAAAGGCCTTTTGCGCGGGCGCAAGTTTTGACGAGTTGATCAGCATTCAAACCATGGAAGAAGGATTGAAATTTTTCTCTGGTTTTGCACATGTCATCAATGCCATTCGTACCTGTGGCAAGTTGGTGATTGGTCGTGTACAAGGAAAGGCTGTAGGTGGTGGAGTAGGAGTGGCATCAGCAGTTGATTTCTGCTATGCTACCAAAGCTGCTAGTGTAAAGCTCAGCGAACTCGCAGTGGGCATTGGTCCGTTTGTCGTAGGTCCTGCTGTGGAACGCAAAATAGGTTTATCGGCCATGTCGCAATTGGCCATCAATGCTACTGAGTGGGAAAGCGCTGAATGGGCCAAAGAAAAAGGACTGTATGCCGATGTATTTGAGACAGAAGAAGAGTTGGACAATGCCGTCAATACCTTGGCCAATCGCTTGGCTTCCTCTAACCCAGAAGCCATGAGTGAGTTGAAAAAAATCTTCTGGAAAGGCACTGAAAACTGGGATACCCTATTGGTAGAGCGAGCGGGTATCAGCGGCCGATTGGTGCTTTCTGAATTCACCCGCAACGCGATTCAAAAATTCAAGGCAAAAGCTTAATTTCAGAAATAACGCTAAATAGCGAACATTTTAACCCCCACGCCCGTTTAATGTGGGCTGCAAGTGGAAAAAAAGTAGAAGTCTTGATTTAATTCTTTTGGTTTGAGCCTTCTGCCACCTATCTTGCACACCAATAGATAAGCAATTAAAGTATTCATTTTCAATGAGCGAAACGGCAAAACTGATCCTAGACGGAACAGAATACGAACTACCTGTAATTACAGGCTCTGAGAACGAGAAAGCGATTGATATTACCAAGCTTCGCGATCTTACCGGTTATATCACCTTGGATAGCGGTTACAAAAACACCGGCGCTACCAAAAGTTCAATCACCTTCCTTGATGGCGAAACAGGCGTTTTGACCTATCGTGGTTATCCGATTGAACAAATCGCTGAATATGCTACCTTCCTAGAAGTGGCGTATTTACTTATTTATGGAGAGCTTCCATCTGAAAAAGAGTTGGCTTATTTTACCAAGAGCATCGGACACCACACCTTGGTGCACGAAGATATGAAGCGCTTTTACGAGGCATATCCAACAGGCGCTCACCCAATGGGTGTATTGTCATCGATGATCGCTTCGATGTCAACCTTCTACCCAGAATCACAAAATCCAAATCGTCCGTTCAAGGATATTGAATTGACCATGCACCGCTTGATGGCGAAGATGCCAACCTTGGCAGCGCAAGCTCATAAGGTGAGCATCGGTCACCCGATCATGTATCCTAAAAATTCATACAGCTACACGCAGAACTTCCTTCACATGATGTTCGCTCTTCCTACAGATGAGTACGAGGTAGATCCTGTTGTGGACGATGCATTGAACAAATTGCTCATTCTTCATGCTGACCACGAACAAAACTGTTCTACCTCTACGGTACGTATGGTAGGTTCGTCACAAGCCAACTTATACTCTTCTATTGCTGCTGGTATTGCTGCTTTGTGGGGCCCTCTTCACGGTGGTGCTAACCAAGCGGTAATCGAAATGCTTGAGCGCATTAAAATGGATGGCGGTGATGTAGATAAGTGGGTTGCTAAAGCAAAAGATAAAAACGATTCGTTCCGTTTGATGGGCTTTGGTCACCGCGTTTACAAAAACTTTGACCCTCGCGCTAAAATCATCAAAAAAGCATGCGACGATGTATTGAACAAACTGGGTATTCATGATCCCGTTCTCGACATCGCGAAAAAATTGGAAGAAGTGGCTCTTAATGATCCATACTTCATCGAGCGTAAGTTGTATCCAAACGTTGACTTCTATTCAGGTATCATCTACCGTGCTATCGGCATTCCAACCGAAATGTTCACCGTGATGTTTGCCCTTGGTCGTCTCCCAGGTTGGATCGCTCAATGGAAAGAAATGATCGAACAAGGCGAACCAATCGGCCGCCCACGTCAAATCTACACTGGCGCCAACGCCCGTGATTACGTTCCGATGGCGAAGAGAAGTATTTGAGTTAGTTATTAGTTATTAATGATTAATGATTAATGATTAATGAATGGTGAAGATATAGGGCCGGTGCATTTTTAAAGTGTACACGGCATAACAATAAAAAAGGGAATGACTTGTCATTCCCTTTTTTTATTTCCTTGTTGCGATCTTCGTCTCTTATATCGTCCTGCGCTGACGTCGAGCCTTCGTCTCCACCCCCGACCTGCGCTGACGCTCCAGTCGGGGCTTACAAAAGGCAGGCTCTGTCGAGCCCTCACATCATAAAACCCACACCCCCCAGTGCCAACTAATCACTAATCATTAATCATTAATCACTAATCATTAATCACTGGTCTTTCCAAGACGGAACAAACGCCTGCTGATACGCTTGCCAAGCGGCTTGATCAAGCACAGTCTTGTGTTTGTCTTCTTTGAAGAATTTGAGGAAAAGTTCGAGTTGGCTAGGTGTTTTATAACCCACTACAGGACCGAGGTAAGTGGCTGTTTCATCTAAGAAAACTAGAGTAGGATAAGCGGTTACATTGAGGTAACGAGCAAATTGATGAACGCCATTGCGGCCTGGTGTATCTGGCTTGTAATCGGGATTGGTATAGGTTACGCCGTTATATACAACTGGTGTGGCACTTTCTGCATCAAATTTTACGCAGTAGTAATTCGCATTGAGGTAATCTGCTACCTCTTGCTTGCCAAAGGTGTTTTGGCTCATCATTTTACAAGGTCCACACCACTTGGTGTACACGTCGATCATTATTTTGCGCGGCTCTTTCTTTTGCAGTTCCAACGCTTCTTCGATGGTTACCCAGTTCACTTGCGCTACTGATGTAAATGACGTAAGCAAGGTAAACAAGCTCAAAATGTAAAGGTGTGTTTTCTTCATGTTCGTTTATGAATAGTACAAGTATAAGACGCAAATACGATGCCTCGGGTTAATGCAAACCTAAAAGATCGAAGATTTTATCCCTTTTTGATCTCAATCGTCGATAATCCGCGCATAAAGCGGCGTCCACTCTGTATATCACGCCGATCAAATAGTTGGATGCTCTTCGGGTATTGACCAAGCGGAACGCCATCTACTTCTACGACAACATAAACATCGGTGCTGTTGAACACTTCATTCCAACTAAAGGTGACTGTGTACCCATCGCTAGCGGTGCAAAGCAAATAGTAGCAACTCAATTCGCGATCAGAGGGCGAGGTGATGGATACCGAGCGAAGCACATCGCGTAGTAAAACGCCTTTTACTTGTCGAGCGGTGTTTACGGTTTGCCCACTGTGATTTATAATGTCTAAATCGCCTAATAAGACGGGGCTCAATGCAGAGATGTCCGCGAGGGTAATGGTGACTTCTTTTTCTACGGCACCTTTTACGTCAAACTGATGCGTAAGCGGAGCTTGTCCAGTGGCGATCAACCCGATGGTGGAAATGAAAAGGAATAATAGATGCTTCATAAGACGAAGGTAGAAACGAATGTGACATCACGATCACTTAGCTTTTCTTCTCAGGTGCGTAGAATCGTTTTTTCCTAAACGAAAAAGCCCCCACCGAAGTGAAGGCTTTTTATATCAATTGTTTTTTTTATTTCACATCGTGCATCAGTTTGCGCACGAATGGAGAAATGGCAATGAGGACTATACCCGCTATAATAGCATAGATCGAAAGTTGCATATAGCCGTCGGTGTAGGAAATGAGCTTCACCGAAGCGGTTGCATTTTTATCCGGACTAGTCATACCGGCGCCCAATAAACCTGCTACATATTGTCCATAGGCGCTCGCCAAAAACCACATCCCCATCATCATACCTTGAAGGGGTTGAGGGGAGAGTTTGGTCATAATGGAAAGTCCAATGGGCGAGAGGCAGAGTTCACCAAAGGTGATCACTAAATAGGCGAGGGTAAATACTTCGAGTGATGTTTTTCCGCTTGCATCAGCAAAGAAACGAGTGCTGTAAAACACATAGAAAGCACCACTGAGGAAGATGAATCCAAGACCAAATTTCACAAGGGTGTTCGGTTCAATTTTCCGGCGACTCATGGCCGTCCATACAAGTCCCACGAGGGCGGCAAAGGCGATCACAAAGAACGAATTGGCAGAGTTGTTTACACCGTTCGGATTGACAGTAACACCAAAGAGATTATCCTTAAGGTTATTGCTCGCAAAAATATTCAACGATCCACCACTCTGTTCGAAGAAGGCCCAGAAGAGAATAGAGAAGAGGATGAATACCAAAGCGGCTAGCAATTTCTCTCGTTCGATCTTGCTGTATTTGCGCATTTCGTAGAAGAGGTAAATCAAGGTAACCGGACCAATGGTGTACATAAACCAATCGGTATATTCTGTTTTAGCTACCATCACCATCAACAAAGGAATGCAGAGAAGCGAACCGATGTAGGTGGCATACTCAAAGGCTTTTTTACCTTCCATCCCTTTTGGCACCAAACCAATAGGGCCAAGGGTGCGTTGGGTAAAAATGAAGGTGAGCAAACTAATGGTCATCACGATGGCGGCTAATCCAAAAGCTAAATTCCATGAATAAGCCGAAGCGATGGTTACACAAGCATAACCGCCCAAGAGAGCACCGAGGTTGATACCAGCGTAGAAGAGCGAAAAACCAGAGTCGCGTCTGCTATCGCCATCTTTGTAAAGCGCTCCCACCATGGTAGAAATATTGGGTTTAAAAAAGCCCGTTCCTACTATGGTAAAAGAGATACCTATAAAGAACCAATCTTTCGGATTGAAGGCTAAGATCAATGATCCAGCAATCATGAGCAAGCCACCCCAGAAGAGCGATTTGCGGAATCCTAAAATTTTGTCGGCAAACAATCCACCGATAAAGGTGAAGGCATAAACGAACGCTTGCGTAGCGCCGTATTGCAAGTTTGCTGTTTCTTCTGACATGCCCAGACCGATTACTTTATCGATCATGAATACGGTAAGCATACCGCGCATGCCGTAGAAGCAGAAGCGCTCCCACATTTCGGAGAAAAAGAGGTAAATCAGTTGCTTCGGATAGGGTCCTTTGAAGTTTCTGATTTTGTCTAATTCCGCATTAACAGAAGAAGATTCGAGTGCGTCGTTATCTAGTACTTGGCTCATAGATTGGCTTAGTTAACTCCGTGCATGAGTTTGTTCAATGGCTTAGAAAGCAAAATCAACAACACTCCAATACCTACGGTGATGAGACCCATTTGGGTGTATACACCAACGTATTGATTGAAGCTGTCTGCAGCTGAAACCACTGCACCTTCTGCAGCGCCTTCTGAGCTGCCTGTAAGCTTTGCTAATAAAGCGGCAACATAGTTGGCACCTGAAATGGAAAGGAACCAAGCGCCCATTACGGTACCGGTCATATGTGCAGGGGCAAGCTTACTTACCATAGAAAGTCCAATGGGTGAAATAAACAACTCACCTGTGGTGTGAAGCATATACAATAAAGCGAGCATTACAAGCGGCACTTGATAATCGGCAGATACCATGGGCAAGGCTAATTGAATAACCAAATAACCTAATCCGAGCTGCACGATACCCAAACCGAACTTCATAGGAATGCTTGGGTTTTTTCCAATCTTATTCAATCGAACCCACATGATAGAGAAGATGGCTCCGAAAATAAGAATGAAGGCAGGGTTGAAGAATTGTGTAGTAGCGGCACCTATTTCTCCACCAAATACATGGCGATCCACATTGCGGTCAGCGAATACGGTGAGTGACGATCCTGCTTGCTCAAAGCAAGCCCAGAATACGATGTTGAAGATCATCAACAGGATCAGTACAATCATGCGATCGCGAAGTACGGGGCCACCTGCGAAGCCTGCGCTCAACAGATTATACACTACGTAAATAGCAGTACCGGCAAGCAACCATCCTACGATGGAGGAGTGAGTAAGCAGTAAATAAAATACTGGAATAGCCGCTAAGGTGCCTAAGATGGTCAAGTGGAATGGGGTAAGTGGGCCCACCACTGGTTTGTGCAATTTCTCGGGGTGAGGAGGTAAGCCTTGTCCTTCGTAATGTTTTTGTCCGTAAACAAAAACGATCGAACCAATCACCATACCGATACCGGCTAGTAAAAAGCCTTTGTCGTATCCGTAACGAGTTCCTACTTCGGCTACCACAGTAGTGGCCAAGAAAGCTCCCAAGTTTACACCCATGTAGAAGATGGTGAAACCAGAGTCACGTCGTGGATCGCCTTCTTTATAAAGTTTTCCGACGATGGTAGAAATGTTGGCTTTAAAATATCCGTTACCACTGATGATAACCGCCATACCTAGTATTAGGTATGTTTCATTTCCGCCTAGGATCAAGAATTCACCGATGGCCATTAGAATACCACCCATGATAATCGCAATGCGATAACCGAGGATCTTATCTGCAATTTTTCCACCCAATACAGTTACGGCATAAACCAATGCGGTATAAGCTCCATAAGTAGCATAGGCATCGTCATCCGATTTGGAAAGGGTATTGATTAAATAAAGAACGAGCAATCCGCGCATACCGTAGTAGCAGAAGCGCTCCCACATTTCAGCAAAAAACAGCCAATAAAGTCCGGGAGGATGTCCGTTGGTCTTTGCGACTGCTGATCCGTCAAGGGTGTTTTCTTTGTTCATAGAGAATAGGTATCGGTTTTTAATTGAGGTTTTTTTCTTTCATTACTTGATTGAGCCACTTCAAGAGTATGAAGGCTATGCCCGCAGCTATCAAAAGCAAAAGGCAATTCACTAAAAAGAAGTTGGCTTTGTTATCATAGTTATACCACATCACAGCGAGTACGCCGGAGAGTTTATTGCCTATAGAGGTGGAAAGGAAAAATCCTCCCATCATCAATGCGGTCAATCGGGGTGGTGAGAGTTTGGATACCAGCGACAATCCCATTGGGCTGAGGAAGAGTTCTCCTACGGTAATGACGCCATAACAACCCACTAACCACAGTGGCGAAACTTTCACAGCACCATTGCTTCCGATGTACACGGCGCCTACCATCACTAAGGTAGATAAGGCGGAGATGAAAAGTCCCCAAGCAATTTTAGCGGGTGTGCTGGGCTCTCTATTTTTTCTGCGTAGCAGGGCAAAAAAGGCCACAACAATTGGGGTTAA
>JBDKGH010000038.1:0-4830 GCA_039798265.1 Bacteroidota bacterium
GGTACAACGCTGGAGGAGCGATGATCACATTTACATGATCCGCTATTTCAGAACGATGCTCCCCTAAAGCAATGGCTAATTCCATCGCCTCGTTGAGCGTTTTATTCATTTTCCAGTTGCCGGCTACAATCTTGTTTCTCATGATGACTTATTTGTGGCGAAAATAGTGCATCTTAACGGACTATGGCGTTCCTTTCAACTTCGAAAAAGAACAACTCAAACACTAATTGATCTTTTCTTTAATCATCAAAATAGACATCTGCGGATTCATTTGCATCAACAGGCTATCGGCAGTGAACTTTTCTATTTTATTGCTGGTCCACTTTTCCTTTTGATAAGTGCTCAATGTTTCATCGTTTTCAAATTTCCACTGGCCTTGATAGTTGGAATAGGTTGTGCTGCCTTTGCGCAACTTGCTTTCGATGTATGTATGATCGGCTTTAAATTCCATTTTCACTTCTGATGCCATACCCATCAAAATAGCGTCAATGCCGCTTTCTTCGCCGGTGGTCTTGTTGATCACTTTACTCCACTTCCACACGCCTATCAACTTATCTTCCCTGGGATCACCGAAGTTTACAAGTGTAGCACTCATCATTAATATGGCTGAAATAATCAGCGTGAAGATCGTTTTCATGATTGTCTTTTTGGTTCGCCAATTTAAGTGTTTTTCCTTTTTTCCAGGGGTCTTTTGTCACTGCCTTTGGTTGGTATGTATACCTTTGCCTCTCTTCTAAGGCTATATAATCAAGAAACTGATTCTGAAAAACACCCCGTATGTCAAGATCCATTTTCCCTTTTCTCCTTTTTGTTTTTGCGTGCACGCTGTGGAGTTGCCAATCCTCTCAACCCGCTGCTAATCCGAAAGAAGACAAAGCTCTATTAGCATTTGCTGATCTTTTGATTGGTGAATTTTCTAGTGAAGCTCAGTCTAAATCGGATTCGGATTATTACCACATCAGTTTATCCATGACTCGCATTTGGGAAGAAAAGAATGATGCTATCTACTTGTATGTAGAACAAGCCATGGCTGCAAAAAAAGACAAGCCCTACCGCCAACGGGTGTATAAGCTGAATCACCCTGCTAAAAATGTGTTTACGAGTGAAATTTATACGATCAAAGGCCCTGAGAATTTTGTTGACCTCTCACATGATGCCTCAAAACAGGCCGCATTAACGCAAGACCTCATCGAGTTCAAAGAGGGTTGTACGGTGACCATGACTCTGAAAAACGGCGTTTATACTGGTGGTACAGATGCTGATAAATGTCCTTCTGATCTGCGCGGCGCAAGTTATGCCACTACTCAGATTACCTTAAAAAAAGGCTTACTCGTTTCATGGGATCAAGGCTTTGATAAATCTGGTAAACAAGTGTGGGGCGCCACCAAAGGTGGATATCAATTTGTGAAGCAGTAAGAGCACTTTTTTCTTTCCGTCCGATTATATGTGATGTACGAATAAGTGCTGCATTTTTTTCTCCCATAATTCACGACTTTTGCACCTTGATGGTGCAGCCGCATGACATATTAAAATCCGTTTGGGGATATGATCAGTTTCGTCCGAGACAGGAGGAAATTGTGCGCGCCATTCTCGCGGGAAAGGATACGCTTGCACTCTTGCCTACTGGTGGAGGAAAGTCGATCTGCTTTCAAGTACCTGCTCTTTGCCTTCCAGGGATATGCATCGTGGTTTCGCCTTTGATGGCCCTCATGGACGATCAAGTGCGCAATCTTCAACAGCGGGGCATAAAGGCCCATGCCATTACCAGTGCCCTTGGATTTAGAGAGATTGATCGACTGCTCGACAACTGTATTTATGGCGAAGTAAAATTTCTGTACGTTTCTCCCGAGCGCTTGAAAAACGAGCTTTTCGTTACGCGTTTGAAAAAAATGAATGTGTCCTTTTTCGCGATCGACGAAGCGCATTGCATTTCGCAGTGGGGATACGATTTTCGCCCCGCTTATTTGGAAATCGCTCAAATCCGCGAGTTGAAGCCCCACGCACCTGTGCTTGCTCTTACGGCAAGCGCTACCCCCGAAGTGGTGGCCGATATACAGGTGCGGCTTGGGTTCAAAGAAGAACATGTCATCGCCACTGGCTTTAGCCGCGATAATCTAGGTTATCATGTGGTGAAAGAAGAAAACAAGGAAAGTCGTATCATCGATATTGCTGCCAAAATGAAAGGCAGCGGTATTGTGTATTGCGGCACTCGCCTGCGAACAAAAGAGATGGCGGCTCAACTTGCCCATGCGGGTATTAGCTCCAATTTTTACCACGCTGGAATGTCCTACGCGGAGCGAAACAAAGCCTTTGCCGATTGGATGAAAGGCGATAAACGCATTGTTTGCGCCACCAATGCTTTTGGAATGGGCATCGATAAGCCCGATGTGCGCTTTGTTCTACACGCTGATGTGCCCGCCAACCTCGAAAGTTATTTTCAAGAAGCTGGTCGTGGAGGCCGCGACCGTCAGCCCGCTCATGCCGTGCTGCTTTGGCGCGATGCCGATATCGAAAAACTACGCGAACAAATTGAGCAAAAATACCCGCCCATCGAAACCATTCAGCGCGTGTATAGTGCCGTTAGCGATTATCTCCAACTAGCCATTGGTGCAGGAAAGGACACTTCACATCCCGTTGATATTTCCGAGCTGTGTAAGCGCACCAATTTGCATTACGCCATTTTTTATCAATCACTCAAACTACTCGAGTTAGCAGGATATTTCAGTCTCGATGAATCGACCTGGATGCCCTCGCGACTTTATTTTCCTGTTAGCAGCAAAGACCTGTATAGCTTTCAAATCGCACACACCAATCTCGATCTTTTCATCAAAACCATTTTGAGAATGTATGGTGGCCTTTTTGAGCAATTTGTACCCATTCAAGAAAAAGACATTGCCCGCGCTTTAAAAATGAGCGAACTCGAAGTGGTGAAAAAAATCAAGCTCCTCGAGCAAAATGGCATGGTACAATATGAAGTACACACCGACGAACCAAAGATCACCTACCTGCAAGCGCGTGTGAACGGTAAATACTTGCTATTACCTCCGGAAGTCTATACAGAACGCAAAGCTGCCGACCAAGTGCGCAGCGAAGCTATGATTCGCTACCTGACTACCGATAGTTGCCGCAGCGTTTTGCTCCTCTCCTATTTTGGAGAAAAAAACACTCCCGAATGCGGCCAGTGTGATGTGTGCAGAGCAAAACAGAAGAAAGGCGAATTACCTGACATCGAAGTGCCCTTGCATAACCTCGTAGCCAAGGGAGGATCGTCGATCGAAGATCTCATCAATGCCTTTCCACACCACATGAAAGAAGAAGTGGTGAAGTACATTCAATACAAACTCGATCAAGGCGATTGGATCAGCGATGATGAACAGCGCATCAAGCAAGGCGAATAAAGATTGAATGTCTTAGCTTTGCAGCGATGAATCGTAAACAGATCACTTTAAAACCGGGCAAAGATCAATCGATCCGCCGTTTTCACCCATGGGTATTTTCGGGTGCCATCGCTCGCATGAGCGACTTTCCTGCATCAGGAGAAATGGTCGATGTTTTTTCCCACGAAAACCGACATCTCGGCACTGGACATTACAGCGAAGGCTCTATTGCTGTGCGTTTGTTTGCCTTTGGCACACATACCATCGACGAAGCGTTTTGGTTTGATAAGTTAGAAAAAGCTTACCGCTTGCGCGAAAAACTAGGCCTTACCAATAGCACTGAAACCACGATCTATCGCTTGGTACACGCCGAAGGTGATGGGCTGCCAGGATTGATCATTGATATCTATGGCAGCACTGCCGTATTTCAAGCACATGCCACAGGAATGCATCAGTTGCGTGAGGTATTTACAGCAGGATTAAAAAAACTTTACGGAGATCGCCTAAAGCGGGTCTATGATAAAAGTGATTTGAAACTATCTCGTCAAAGTGAAAGTCCTTCAACCGATGGATACTTATTTGGCGAGGCTGGTGATGCGGTGAGTAAAGAGCATGGCCATTCGTTTTCGATCGATTGGGAAACGGGGCAAAAAACAGGATTTTTCATCGATCAGCGTGAAAACAGAAAGTTGCTCGGCGAGTATTCCAAGGGAAAAAAAGTACTGAATACCTTCTGCTACACTGGTGGTTTTTCGGTGTATGCTTTAGCGCAAGGCGCGCATTTGGTGCACAGTTTAGATAGCAGTCAAAAGGCATTGGACCTTACTGAAGAAATAGTACAGCTCAATGGATTCAACGATGAACGCCATGCGGTGATCAAAGCGGATGCTGTGGAGTACTTGAAAAAAATCACTGAAGATTATGATGTGATTGTGCTTGATCCGCCTGCTTTTGCGAAGCACCTAAGCGCCCGACATAAAGCGGTGCAAGGTTATCGTAAAATCAATGAAGCGGCTATGCGTCAAATTAAATCGGGTGGAATTCTTTTTACGTTCTCTTGCTCGCAGGCCGTAGATAAAACGACCTTCTTAGGCGCGGTAACTGCCGCTGCCATCGATGCTGGACGTCAGATTCGCATACTGCATCAACTGCACCAACCAGGAGATCACCCTATTAGCATTTTCCATCCAGAAGGAGAATATTTGAAAGGCCTCGTATTGGAAGTGTTGTAATCATGCAAGTTGGGGGGTCGTTATCCCCTAGGCCTGCGTCTCCACCCCCGACATCGAACCCAATCTCAATCTCAATCTGCGTCTCCACCCCCGACCTTCGCTGCGCTTCAGTCGGGGTAAGAGGAGGTGATTACTATAGTCAATCTCGATCTCAATCTCAATCTCGAACTCGATCTCAATCTCAATCTCAATCTACGTCTCCACCCCTGACCTGCTCACAC
>JBDKGH010000039.1:0-11849 GCA_039798265.1 Bacteroidota bacterium
CAATTGTGCTATGCGTGCTATGCTCTCTTGCTTGTTGAAGCGTAAATAATTCTTTAAGGTGGCATCCATCGCTGCAAAAGGATGAACAGTTAATTGACTGACTTGGTCTTTTTCCAAATCATACCAAAGAAATGGACGTGAAGTGCCTGCTCTAAATCGCGTATCGCCGCTGTAACCCATACTATAGTCGTGTTGAATGCCGCAGGCGATTAATCGGCTATAGGTCGTAGGAAAATGGAGTTTTAAATAGTGCTGACGTGAATGGATCACCCTGTTTCCAGTAATCGATTTTAAGCGGTCAATTTCGGTGCTCAACTGCTCCATTGAAGTGTGAGAGCCTACACCTGGATGTATGCCAATGGTGGCCTTCGAAGCACTTTTACGGATGAGGCGTCGAAGTCCTTCGCTCGTATGGGGTAAATTAATATCGTAAGCATTGAAATCACCGAGGAGGAAGAAAAAGGTCAGCGGTAATTGATGCTCAAGGGCTAATTGCTCAATGGTGTCATACGTGTCAAAAGGATCTTTTTTTCCGAATAACAAGGTTTTATTCCGGGCAAAAAAGTTTTTGAGGTCACCTCTCACAAGGTCTTTCGCTTCACCACCCAAGGTTCTTTTCACTCCCTTGTGCCGAAAGGCAAAGGCAGAGTCCACATCAATCGTTAATGATGCAGAATAAGAGGGAAGCGAAAAATGAAAAGTAGGAAAATGGTGTTTCAACCAGGTCATCAGCTCTACACGCCAACGATCAATAACAGGGGTGAGCGGCGCAGCAACAGAGTTGGACACATCGAATCTCCCTACGTAATCGGCTTGAAAGTCTTGGTATTCTTCATATCTACTGAGTAGAAAAAAGGAGTAGGCAAAAACATCAAAGGGAATATGCGCATCCTGTTTTGCGATAGCACAGTGTTCTATTCTTTCGATTCCTGCTGGATATACAGCACTTCGTTCACCGTCTTTGATCCACCCGGAGCAAAGAATAGAAGGTTCTGCAGCACGAACAGGTGCATAACACACCTTTACTCCAGCGAACTCATCAAACTGTTCGCGGTTGTTGGTGATCTCCACTTCGCCCAAGAGCACAGAGGCCGCATATTGCAGCCTATTAGAAAGGGTGGGAGTGAGGATCAGAATGGACATTATGCTATATACTGATCGATTTGTGCACAGATAAATTGTGCGGCTTTACCATCGCCAAAAAGGGCAGGCCAAGTGAAATCTTTTTTCGCGCTAAGGGCAGCGTAGGCAGAGCGAATACGTTCATAATCGGCATCAGCCAATTGGGCGTTACCATTGGCAACTATTTCCACCCATTCAGTTTGTGGGCGCAAAATGACACAAGGTTTTTGGAAGAAAAACGCTTCTTTTTGAACTCCACCAGAGTCGGTAATGATGAAGCTGCAGTTGCTCTCCAAGCCAATCATCTCCAAGAAAGAGGCGGGATCAATGATTTGGATAGCCGCATTATTTCGCAGTTGTTCATCCCATTTGCCAGCGTCTATTTCAGCGAGTTTTTTTCGCGTTCGGGGATGCAAGGGCAATATGATTTTTTGTCCGCTTTGATCGGCAATATCCACTAGGGCGCGCACAATAGCGCTCAAGCGCTCGGGTACATCCGTATTGTGATCGCGGTGAACGGTAACAAGGATATACTTGTTTTTTTCTACTCCAAGTTGATGTAAAAAGGCATCGTTTTCTCCTTGGTGCTGCGCATAATACAGCGAGTTGTCGTACATAATATCGCCGCAGTGAAATACACCGGGTTTATCCGCGGAGTAGGGGCCTTTGCGATGAATGTCAAAACCTTCTTTGGCCAGATTGTCTATTCCTTGCTGGGTTGGGCTAAAAAGCAAGGTTGAAGCATGGTCGCACATAATGCGATTGATTTCTTCGGGCATGCTTTTGTTGTAAGAGCGCAAACCCGCTTCTACATGCACTACGGGTATATGTAGTTTAGCCGCCGCAACCGCTCCGGCTAGTGTAGAATTGGTATCTCCATAGAGCAATACGGCATTGGGTTGTTCTTTCAGAATGATTTGCTCAAGTCCTTCGATCATCTTGGCTGTTTGTGCTCCGTGATTTCCAGATCCTACTGCTAAGTTGTAATCTGGCGATGGAATGCCCATTTCTTGAAAGAAAATGTCAGACATGTTTTGATCATAATGCTGCCCGGTGTGCACAATGAGTTCTTGCAGTTGGTGGGCGAAATGCTCTCGAATAGCGCGGCTGATAGCTGCTGCTTTTATAATCTGAGGTCTCGCGCCTATTACAGTAATAATCTTTTTCATTCAGCGTCTAAAATGCCTTCATCGGCAAAGCTAAAATAGCCTTGATTGGTAATAATGAGGTGGTCTAGTATGGGCAAATCTAAGTGTCTTCCGGCGATAAATAACTTCTTTGTAATTCTTCTGTCTTCGGTACTCGGTGTAAGATTGCCGCTGGGGTGATTATGAGCCACAATAACGGATGCAGCTTTGTGTTCCAGCGCCATATTAAACACTCGTTTGGGATCTACTACCGTGGCCGAAAATCCACCTTCACTCAAGCGCTGGAGGTGAATAATGGCATTGTTGCGGTTTAGAAACATGGCCCAAAACTCCTCATGTGCCAGGTCGCCAATGGACTGCACGAAATGTTCATACACTTCTTTGGAGCTCGTGACACGTGCTTTTTTGCGCGCTTCTGATCCTCTTCTTCTCCTTCCCAGCTCGAGCGCAGCGAGTAAGCTAGCCGTTTTAGCTTCACCCATGCCATTGAACCGTTTGAGATCGGCAGGGGTGAGGCGTCCTAGTTCGATCAGGTCGTTTTGAACGTGTCGGAGGATAGCTCGCGCCAGTCCAACGGCAGATTCATTGCGACTTCCCGAACCGAGTATCACGGCAATGATCTCTGAATCGCTCAGGTGCGATACGCCGTTCAGTAATAATTTTTCACGGGGACGATCATCAGGAGATAGTTCCTTGATCGGTGATTTGAAATTCATAGCCTGTTTATTAGGCTACAAATGAAAAAAGCCTTCCGCAACGGAAGGCTTAGATGTTATCTGCATAAAGTTGAATTACTTCAACTTGTTCACGTGCAATTGTAGGCTGCTCTTAAGGTTTGCAGCTTTGTTGGAGTGAATAACATTGTTCTTTGCTAACTTATCGAGCATAGCAACAACATTAGGTAGAAGCTCTTCAGCTTCTTTACGGCCTGTTAAGGCACGGAGTTTACGTACCGCGTTACGAGTAGTTTTGTGGTAGTATTTGTTACGAAGCCTTTTGGCGTCGTTAGAACGGATTCGTTTGATTGCTGACTTATGGTTCGCCATTGTGTCTAAAAATTGGGCTGCAAATATACAGGTTTTTCATTTGTGCACAAGTCCTTTTTTAAAAAATCTGCATTTTTTGGAACCTTCTGCACCGTGCAAAGGTATAAAAGCCTGTATTACCATGCTTAAACTAAAAGCGAAATATTACCTTTCACTGGTCTTCATCTGTTGCGGTTTTGCGGCTATGTCGCAGAATATGAGCAAGGTAGATGGATATCGTCGCATCCTGCAAAATGGAGTGGCGGACACTATGTATATCCGACTCTCCCTCGATATTGCGGATGAATTCATTTTCAATCAGTCCGATTCTTCTCGAAAGTATGCTATGCAGGCCCTCATGAAGGCCGAAGAAATAAAAGATGCGTCGGCACAAGGTCGTGCATGCAATTATTTGGGAATCATCGAATATTCTCAAGCGCATTATCTCACGGCCTTAGAATATTATCAACGTTCACAGAATAGCTTCAAGTCCAAAAATGATATGGCTGGTGCCATGAAAGCAGCAAACAATATTGCCATCATTTACACAGAACTCGAAGAATTCGATAAGGCCATCTCGATCTATGAAGAAGCCTATGAGCAAAATTTACTGCTCGGTAAAAAGGCCGCCGCGTCTTCCAATCTTTTCAATATTATCGTTGATTACATCGAGCTGGAAAAATGGGATTTGGCCAAAGAGCGCATGAAAATGCTCGAAGTGTTGCATGCCGAAGATCCGAATGGAGCTGATCCGAATTCATTAAAGGCAGAACTTTACCTGCACGAGAATAAAACAGATTCGGCATTGTATTGTCTTGATTTGGCCATCGAAAGAGCCGATGCTGTTGGCGACGATTACTTCTTAGTGAGCATGTATATCCAGCGCGCAGATGTGTTGCGTATAAAAAAATCTTACCTAGAGGCCGAAGCTGAACTAGTAAAGGCGGAAGAGATTATTGTGCGCAACGAACTTAACGATCAAAAGTTGGCACTGCTCAAAAAACGCGCTGAAATATTAGCAGAGGAAGGGCTGTATTCGAAAGCTTTTGAAGTGCAAAACGAATACACCTTACTGAAGGATAGTTTAGATCACTTGAACAACTTCAACCGCATCAGCGAGTTGAATGCGAAGTATGAATCGGAGAAAAAGGAAACTGAGATTGCACGTCAGGAGCAAGAGTTGAGTCGCAAATCACTTCAGTTCCGAATCGTGTTGCTCATCGGTAGTGCCATTTTGGTGATTGCAGCTCTTATCTTGTACAACCTGCTGCGCAAGCGCAAAATGAACGATTTGCTCAAGGTTCAGAACAATGAAATTAAAGTGCAACGTCAAAAGATTTTATCTTCTATTGACTATGCTCGCCGCATCCAGCGTTCCATTTTGCCTTCTGAAGAAACCATTAAAAAATTATTCCCGCAGTCCTTTGTTTTCTTCCGTCCTCGAGATATTGTTTCGGGCGACTTTTATTGGATGAAAGAAGTGGATAATAAAGTGCTTGTGGCTATTGCCGACTGCACAGGGCATGGCGTTCCCGGAGCTTTTATGTCATTGATCGCAAATTCCAAATTGAACAAGGTGGTAAGCGAAATGGGTAAAAATGCGCCACATGAAATTTTGCATGCTGTGCACTTTGAAATTGTAAACATGCTCAATCAACGCGAAGCTCCGTACAATGCGCAGGATGGCATGGACATCAGTCTATGTTTAATCGATAAAAATACGAGGACCATTGAATTTAGTGGGGCCAACAATTCGATTATGATTGTGGGCAGGGACTTCCAGGAAATTAAGGCCGTGCCTTTGAGCTTAGGCGGTGTGGCTTATTCTAAAACCTACGATCGGAACAACCCATTCAAACCAGAAACGATTCGATACGAAGAAGGCGATATCCTCTTTATGTACACCGATGGTATGTTAGATCAGCTCGGTGGAAGCGAGAACCGGAAATTCAACAAAGAGCGTTTCCGCAATCTATTGAAACAATTGTATGCAATGGATTTGGATAGAGCCGTCGTTACTTGTGATGCATTCTTATCCCAGTGGAAAATGAACAATGCACAAACGGACGATATTCTATTATTCGGAACAAAATTGACTTAATAAAAACAACGATTTGAAGAGGCTAACTCCAAAAGGGTTAGCCTTTTTTTATGGTTAAAAGTAGATGGGGCAACCCGCATAAAGGTCTGCTTTTCCTTCGGGGAAATTGGGTGGAAGCAAGCTTCGAATGAGGACGAGCTTGTTTTTTCATTGATCAATAAGAGAAGTAAGGGCAAAAAAAAATCACCTAGAGGGTGATTAAATTAAATCGAAGATTTAAAAGGCTTTTCAGTTCTTCTCCCTTTTCGATCATGAGTTCATCATCCGAATGGGTTTTCCAGCGAATTTCGTATAGTTCTAATGCTTTAGCATTTTCTTCAATCAGCGTGAGCATTTCGTAAATGAAACGACCAGACGAAGAATTGAAATAATCCAATTCGAATTCGAATTTGGTGAGAGAACTTCCATTTTGCTCCACATATTTCTTGATCCATTCCAGCAAGGGTTTGTAGAAATTGTAGGCGTTTTCGGGCAAGGACCGTCCTTTCATTCTAAAAATAGAATGAGCATGGTCGAAATGCACTTCTGGAGTGTCTTCGGTAGATGCTATATGGAGATCGGTGGCCGACATTGCAAGTTAAATCAGGGATGCTAATATCTATACGGTAGCTTTAATTACAAAGAAATAATTTTCACTATCAATCGGTTCAAAACCATATTGAATTCGCGATTCGCTCATTCGGGCCACTTCTATGAGACCTAAACCGGAGCGAGTCTTACTTTCAAATTTTAAAGTAGCTCTAAGGGCTGCTTTGTGCAATTCTTTCAGTTCTTCTGTTTTTAGTGAACATAGGTATTCCAGCTTTTCCTCTAGACAGACCTTGTTGGAAAGACTAATGGGATTGCCGGCTTGAATGAATAAATGCCCATCTTGTTGACCAATCTGAAAAACACCATCCTGCCCATATTCATCGGAGCCGCCATGCTTAGCGATGTTTTGCAAAATCTCAATCAGCACATGGCCCGCCTTACGGGTCAGTGCATCTTGTTGTCTGCCATCACTAATGTTGTGTTCGACAATATCCAGTAGAGGAAGAATGGATTTTTGAGAAAAATCTCCTTTATAAGTGAGGAGAACATTTCCATCGGCCATTTCCTTATAAGTTTCGTGAGTCGATTTTAAGTAATTGGGAACTGCTGTTTTTTCTTCTTGTTGAGAAAAGGTTACTTGCTGCTCAAAAATGGAAATGACCTCGTTTACGGGGTTTATTTCATAAAGCAAGTTCTGGCCGGACTTTCGAGCGAGCTCAATAAGGCCTAGTCCTGCGCCGCCTTTGGTGCTTATTTCGGATTGGTTGAGTTGCTGTAGATAAAGCGCCTTGAGTTCTTTTGTATCTAGGGCGTTAACAGCATCTACTAATTCGCGCAAATTGCTCGCGTCTTCTGATTGAATGAAATTGATAGAATTGATAATGAAGTGCTTGCCCAGATCTTGAAAGGCAAAAACACCGTCATCAGTAAGGTTTTGCTGAGTTTCGGCCACGGTTTCACCATGTCGGAGAATGTTTTGAAAACACTCGACCAAAAGAAAGGAAACCTTCCTTGTCATGGTTGGTGCCTGCTGCTGACTCATCATGGCACTTTCCGAAATTTCCAATATGGTATTGGTAAATCGGTCCATGAACGGGCCGCGATAGCAAAACGAGGTCTTGCTAGACGCCATATGGGAATAGAGCTCCCATATGCGGCGCAATTCAGGGTTGTTATGTAATGCGTTCGTGGTCAGAGGCGTGGTCTTAGGGTTGTCACCGTGCTTCATAGGTGGTGATGATTAGTGCATCATTACTTGTTTACGATAAAGGTTTTAATAAGTTGCGTTTTAGTTCATTTCACATACAGTAGGAAAGCATAAACGGGATGACCTTGGTCAGTTTTTCCTGTTTTGAACCGTTAAATGATTGTCCGTGTGAAAGATAAGCGGCATAAAATGAGCGGGTTAAGTGAAGTGATGCTCAAAAACCAGGGGTTTGTGTTCACAAATGGGGTATTCACCGTAGTTTTTGGGAGATTCGTCTTTCTACATTTGGTCGCACAATTAAACCTCTAACAATGAAAAAGCTATTCTTATCACTTGCCGCGTTCGCAGCAGTCGTGGGTGGTCATGCTCAGTTGTCTGACCGAGAAAATTATGATCAGCACATCAAATTGGGTGCTCGTCCGAAAGCTGGCGACGCCGCTTTGCAGTTTGTAGTTCCTTTGAGTGAAGGCACAGAAGCTCAAGGTCAATTCTTCGGAAACCTTCTTAGCACAGGTGATCTTTTAACCTTCAAGTATTATGACACCGACACTCAGGTAAAACGTTTCGGTATTCGTATTTCTACCGATAACTGGAGTAACAAAGGAACCATCGCTGACTCTACCGCATTAACACCTCCGCCAGCTGACAATTTAAAAGAATTCAAATCAAAGTCAGTTGATCGTCAATTCAACTTGGCGTTTGGTGAAGAGATGCACTACTCTCCAAAGAACATTTTCGATGTTTATGCTGGTGGTGAAGTACTCGTAGGTCTCGGAAAAGTAAAATCACGCGACTACCAACTCTTCGATAACGGCGATGAATTTGAAAGTGTTAGCACTACCAATACTTATAACCTCGGTTTTGGCTTGGTAACAGGTTTCAATGTATTCGTTGCGGAATTACCGATCTCATTGGGTATTGAATATGGAATCAATGGTATGTGGACATTCGGTGGAAAGACACGTGTTTCTGAAACCAGCAACATTGATGGAACGACTACAGAAGCGGAATGGGTTTCTCAAGAAACCGATTTCAACGGCGCTCCAGATGACCATCAATACAGCAAATTGAGCCGTCGCGAGTTCAACATGAACACCAACCAAATGATTCGTTTGAATCTTCATATCTACTTCGGTACTGGCAAAGAGTAAGCCTAACCATTTAATCTTAAGATTATGAAAAACAATCGCCTTTTAATATTGCTGGCTAGCGTGATGGTCGTTTTGGCTTCATCTTGCACCACCTACCAAAAAGCGGTTCCAATGACTTCTGTGAGTGCTCAAATCATCATCGATTTTGATGACTTGGAGTACATCGGTGATGTGACTGGAACAAGCGAACAATCTTACCTTTTAAACGCCATTCCTTACGGAGGTCGCAAGTACCGCCAAGGAGTGTTGCTTTCGCAAAGCGGTTTGGGCATTCAACTGCCAAACGACCGTGGTACAGCGAACGCCATTTACGATGCTTTGCAACAAAAACCAGACGCTGATTTTGTGATGCCTGTATCTTATGAAACAGTGAATCACCGTCAGTTTCTTGGTCGCAGAGAAGTGTTGACTGTGCGTTTCAAAATGTATAAAATCAAATCGAAATAATTTTTCGATTCCTCATTCATGGAAAACACCCCGTAACTTCGGGGTGTTTTCTTTTCAATCTGCATAGCTCATGAAAAAAGCTCACTTGTTTCTTTTTTTCGGATTAACTCTCCTCTTGTTTTCCTGCAAAAAGGACGATCCACCCATTATTTCAGTTTCGCCTTCGGGCTCTCAAATCAACGTTGATCCTGGTGACCTTACCGAGTTTAACGTTGAGTTGAAAGCGGGCGACTTTGAATTGCGAAATGTGGTGATCACCGCGAAACCCACAGGAGGAGTTACTTCTGTGTTGTTAGACTCTACCGTTTATGGCAAGGAAGCGCAGTTTTTTTACGTGTATGAAGCACCTTTCGGAACGAGCGATGTGATTCTCACCTTCACCATCTATGATGAGGAAGGAAATAAAAATGCTACTGCACGTCGCATGATGATATCGGGCACCAACTTGCTCAGTGAAAACTCGGGCTTTGAGTTGTACTCTAAGTATGCCACTTCTGCTATTAATGCGTTCAATATTGGTGACCTAACAAGCCTTCAATTGGGAGCTGATCCAGACTCTATTCATATTGATTTGGTCGAATATGATGAAACAGATGATGGTGAATTGAACTATGCACTCACCTCATACTCCGGAATCAAGTTCGTTCGCAATAATTCATTTAACTATCCGGAAGCTACGCAGCAGTCTGCTTATAACACGTATTCAAGTAGCACGGCTTTGAGCATCGTCGATAATATTTCGGTGAACGATATTTTAATAACTGAATATGATACCATCAACCACCTTTTTGCGGTGGTGAAAATTACGGCCATAACCAATCAAACCGCATCTTCATCGGATAAGTACACGTTTAACTTGAAGAAGTAAGGATTCTTGATAAGCTATCAAGAGCGCTCGGTTTCTAAATAAGTAGAAGCCGAGCGTTTGTTTTTGCAGCTATTGCCTAAATTTGTTAGGTATAGCTTAATTCATGCTTATGCCCCAATTTCTTAAACTGTTTTTACTTGCCTCGCTTATTTTGTTCACTGGAGAATTGAATGCACAGCTCGTTATCAACGAAGTGCAAACGGCCAATGCGGCTACCTTGGCCGATGAGGATGCCGACTATGGCGATTGGGTAGAGCTGTATAATCCAAGTACAAGCCCCATTTCACTTCAGGGTTATGCTATTTCAGATAATCCCAATGATCCACAAAAATGGAATTTACCACTCGCTAATCTGCAAGCCGGCGAACATAAAGTGGTTTTTCTTTCTGGTAAAGATCGTTCGCCGGTAAACCCTATTCATCATTACGAAACTCCGTTTTATCCGTGGAGCACATTCCGTTATCTCGTACCCACTGAGGAGCCCGATCCAGCTTGGCGATATCCCGGATTTGATGATAGTGATTGGGAAGAAGGAACGGGTAGTATAGGTATGGGAGATGGGGATGATGGAACTGATTTAGGAGGAAATATTATCAGCGTTTATTCGCGTTTTAGCGTATATCTTACCAATCCGAGTGCTGTTGAACAATTGCTGTTTGTAGCTGATTATGACGATGGCTTTGTTGCTTATCTGAATGGGGTGGAAATAGCTCGCGTTGGTGTTGATCCTTTTCCAGCGTTTGATGCGTTGGCCACTATTGATCATGAAGCAAATGCCTACCAAGGAGGTGATTATGATTTCTTCATCATTGATCCAAGCATTTTTCAATCCGCATTGGTAGAAGGAGAAAATGTATTTTCATTTCAAGTACATAACGTCACGCCCGAATCTTCCGACTTGACGGGTAATTTTCTGGCGGCTTTTGGTATGAACGATCCTGCTATTCAAACCGAACTTGCTCCTGAGTGGACCAATCTGGTTCCTGAGCAACCGAATTGGCATGCGAACTTCAAACTAACATCAGGTGAACATCTGTATTTGTCACAAAATGGAACAATCCTACACGATCTGATTATTCCCGATTTGCAAATGGCTTATGTGTATCAGCGTTCGAGCGATGGTAATCTCAATTGGTGCATCAGCAATCTGCCTACACCTCAACAAATCAATGGCGGAGACTGTTTCACAGCTTATGCCACCGAGCCCATTTTCTCTATCGAATCGGGAGTGTTTGGAGGCCCGATTCAAGTGACGATTTCTTCTCCAATACCTGGCGCACAAATTCGGGTAACCATTGACGGATCTATTCCCACCGAGAGTTCTTTTCCTTACACCGGAGTACTAAACGTAGACCAGTCGGTAACGATAGCGGCTCGTTGTTATGTCCCCGGTTTGTGGCCTTCAGCAGTTGAAAAAAATACGTATATCGTAAATGAAGCGTCTATTGATTTACCCATTGTATCGCTTTCGATTAACCCTGAGTATTTGTATGATGAGCTAACTGGTATTTATTCTTTTGGTCCTCCTGACTATGAGCCTGGTGTGCCTTTTTTTGGCGCTAACTTTTGGGAAGATTGGGAAAGAGAAGGCTATGTTGAATATTATGATGCGGATCACATGTTGCAATTTGAAGGTGGTGTGGGAGTGCGGATCCACGGCGGCTGGTCGCGCGCCAATCCACAAAAGTCACTTCGCATTCAATGCAAGGATGAGTATGGATTTCATTCCATGGATTATCCTTTGATTGATGATAAACCATTTATTGAATCTTTTCAAGGATTTAATTTACGCAATGGTGGAAATGACTATTACTGGTACCGTTTTCACGATGCGTTGATGCAGCGCACCATGCGAGAAACGAATGTGGACTATATGGCCTACACGCCCGTTATTGTTTTTCTCAATGGCGAGTATTGGGGCTTTATGGAGATGCGCGAAATTTTGGATGAAAATTGGGTCGAACAAAACCATGGTATCGATAACGATATGGCCACAGTTATTAGTTACAAAGGTGGGTTTAATGTGGTGAATGGAAGCGATGCTTCTTTCTGGCCGATGTTTGATTACATCACCAACACAGATCCAAATGATCCATCCTTTTTTGAAACGGTATCAACCATGTTGGATATCGAAAATTACGCTGATTACATTATCGCAGAAACCTATTGGTGCAATGGTGACTGGAGCAGCGGATGGTCCAATAACACGAAGTTTTGGCACAATGACAATCCAGGTGGAAAATGGCGTT
>JBDKGH010000040.1:0-22136 GCA_039798265.1 Bacteroidota bacterium
TTTATGATCAACTTTAACTTGACTGGTGAGCGCAACTGGATTCAATCATTCGGTGGTGCATTCAATGATCAAGTGATTGGTCTTACCATTGACGCGGAAGATAATTTTTACCTCACAGGTATTATCAATAATACTTGCGATTTTGATCCTTCAGGCAATTCATTCGTACTCAGCTCTGACGGTAGTAACGATGCTTTCGTAGCGAAGTATGCTGGACCTGGTGAATTCCAATGGGCAGAACGCCACGGTAGTATCAATGCTGACTTTGGTATGGACGTTTCTATGGACCCATCAGGTGATTTGATCGTAGTAGGTACGTTCACTGGTGCGGGTTACTTTGGCCCAGAAGGCAACCAAGAATTGCTCTTGAGCGCCGGTGGTGAAGATATTTTCATCCTAACTTACGACGTTTGTCATCCTGTGACCCACGCCCTATCATTAGATCATTGCGGTGCGTACGAGTGGAACGGAATACTTTATACAGAAAGTGGCGAATACACCCAACAACTCATCGGTGCTGGCGGCTGTGACAGTACAGTAGTATTGACACTACACGTGGACTACCTCAATCCTATTGTTGACATTAACAATAACATCCTTACCGTTTCCATTACTGGTGCAAATTACCAATGGATTGACTGCGCTACAAATGAAGCCATCGAAGGTGCTACTTCACAAACATTCGAACCTGGCGCTAGCGGTGCTTACGCAGTGCGTGTAGTGCAAGGTGTATGTGTGGTAACCACTGACTGCACTAGCTTCGAATATGTAGGCATTGAAGAAAATACAATTAACACGGTTTCGATTTATCCAAACCCCGGTGATGGCTTGGTGCGTATTCAAAACAAAATGCGCGATGGTTTGATGACGGTGAATGTCTTCAATCAACTCGGACAAAAAGTACAACAATTCACCCAAGTTGCTGATGGCACCAACCTACAAATTGACGCTGCACAAGGCGTGTATTACATCAGTGTAGAAACACCTCACAGCACAGAGGTAATCAAGTATATGCTTAAGAACTAACAAGAGATAAAAATCACAATCCTAACTTTAAACATGTGAAGAAGGAGCTCGAAAGGGCTCCTTTTTTGCTATTGCAAAAAATGGTATGCTGACAAGGTCAAGAGCACACCTAAAGCCAGCCAAGCATAAAATACGATTGGTGCAAAAAGAGAAAAACGATAGTTCGTAAACCAATAGCCACCTACAAACGTGAAAGGCACAATTACTATTTCAGGCATCCAAAAACCAGAAAATAGATAGCCCGTTCCCAATGCTAAAAAAACGGCTAACGAAAGCGTGATGAAGGTGCTTCGCACACTCCGTGCTTTATTCGATGATCGATCGCCCAGTAGAAAGAAACGAGGCACAGCGAGTAACAAAGCAATACCAGTGGCACTAATAAAAAACAACTCCCACTTATCGAAGGTATTTGAAAAAGTAATTTGATCGAAGGTGATGACCTTGTAAAAAAGAAACAGATAGTCCCATTCTCTAAACCAAAACTTCCAAGACAACCAAAGGATAAAAGGAGTAGCAAATGCCATAAAAGCAACGCCCACTTCCCTCAGGTGCAATGCTCTGGTGAATACTATACACAGAAAAAGCCCAAGGGCAAGACTGAGATATGGAGGGAAAGTGAGTGCTGCGCAGCCCAGCCAAAATCCTGCTCGAAAATACTCATCGAGCACCCGTGCTTGACGAAACACGTCGAGCAGATAAGCGCTGCCAAACAATAAAAACAAATTAGCGGCAAGCAAGGGAATATTCACGGACACCAAGGAAAACAATGAAGCCGTAAGCGCATAAAGAAACACAGGCACATAGGTGGGTGAGCTGTGAAACTCGTTTCTATTGAACACCCAAGACGACAGCAAAGCACCTAAGACGATTAAACTAACCACGGCTATCAGTGTACCTCCGGGAATGTTATTGAGCTGTAAAGCAAAATAGTCAATCGGATAATGCCGATCTGGACTCACCATAGTGGGAGCTCCAAGCATGGGCAAGAGAAGTCCACCTGCAACAAGCGGGGCGGTAATTGCCCAAAAGGGCTGATTTGCAGACAACTGACGAAGAATCATTCCGAATAAGGCAACATGAGGCAACAAAAATGAGGTGAGAAGGTGATATTTCGGTTCATCTTTCTATTTTTGTGGCGTAATTTTTTTGAACTATGAATCTTCAAAGCATTCTTTACCCCCTAGCGGATGGCCTTGCATGGTCTTTAAAACATATTCTTGAGCCAATGTCACATTGGTTTAATTGGGTATGCATTGCTGGTGGTTTTTTCGGTATTTGGTTATGGATCCGTATGCAAAAAGCATACACCGCCAAAGCTGAGAAAGAAGGTACTATCGCTTAATTAGCTTTCCCCTTTATCTAACATAGAGCTAGTCTGATTTTTCGGACTAGCTTTTTTATTGCCTTTATCTTTTTCAAAAAAAACCGACCATAAGGTCATCCCGCAGGTAACATTATGGTCGGAAACTAATGTCGATTTGCGTTTATTTCTTTTCGAACTTATGCAAGTCGAAACCGATATCCTTACGGAAGTATTTTCCAGAATAAGTAATCTTATTAGCCGCTTCAAATGAGTTTTCTAACGCCTCATCCATGCTATGACCGAGGGAGGTAACCGCTAAAACGCGGCCACCGTTAGAGACTACTTTTTCCCCCGAGAGTCGTGTTCCTGCATGGAACACGATAGAGGAACCTGCGTTTTCTAACCCTTTGATTTCTTTTCCTTTTTCGTAGGCTTCTGGATAACCTTTGGCAACAAGCATGACTGTAGCAGCAGTGCGATCATCAATATGCAAATCGCATTCAGAAAGCGTTTCGCTACCCACGCCTTCAAATAAGCTGAGCAGATCCGACTTAATGCGCGGCATCACCACTTCTGTTTCTGGATCACCCATGCGGCAATTGTACTCAATAACATAAGGCTCATTGCCCACTTTAATGAGCCCGAGGAAAATGAAGCCTTTATAAACGATACCATCGGCCTTCAAACCCTTCATGGTGGGAATCACCACTTGCGTTTCTATTTTGTCTAAAAACTCCGGCGTGCAGAAAGGAACAGGAGAAATAGCCCCCATACCACCTGTATTTAAGCCAGTGTCTCCTTCACCAATGCGTTTATAGTCCTTGGCTTCAGGAAGTATTTTGTATGAATGACCGTCTGTAAGAACGAAAACGGAACATTCGATACCCTTTAAAAACTCTTCTATAACAACGGTGGCGCCGGCCTCACCAAATTTTTGGCCTACGAGCATATCCTCCAAAGCCTTTTTTGCATCGGCGGCTTTCTCAATGATTAGTACACCTTTACCTGCCGCGAGACCGTCCGCCTTGAGCACGTAAGGAGCTTTCATGCCATCGATAAACTTTTTGCCTTCGGCGAGTGTGGCTTTAGAAAAAGAAGCATACTTGGCCGTAGGAATGCCATGGCGTTTCATGAATTGTTTGGCAAAATCTTTACTGCCTTCCAATTGAGCGGCTACCTTGTTAGGGCCGATCACCATCACACCTTTGAGGTCTTTATCTGCGTTGATAAAATCAACGATACCTAGAACTAGGGGGGCTTCGGGCCCAATCACCACCATTTTTATTTTATATTCCAAAATGGCTTTTTTCACTGCTTTAAAGTCCTCAGGATTAACATTTAAGTTAGTACCAAGAGCAGGCGTGCCCGCGTTTCCCGGGGCAATATATAAATGAGAGAGTAGCGAACTCTGAGCTAACTTCCAGGCGATGGCATGTTCACGGCCACCAGAACCGATAAGGAGTACGTTCATAGAAATTCAAATTACGGTGCAAAGAAACAGTCAAGCATACAGAGGGCCTTCATCAAGTTTTAAACATTGTGCCCATTGGCTTGGCATTTAAGAGGTTTCGGCAATGAAAAAGCAGCAGAATTAGGTATATCATAAAAGAAATCGTATATTTGCGGCGCTTTAGGCACTGAAAATAAGAAGTGAGAGGGGTCAAAAGCCCCTCTTTTTATTGCCCTAAACTTTTAAAAGCCCCTATGATCACGGTAGATCGCGTAAAACAACTGGTAGAGGAAAAGATTGAAGGTACCGATGTATTTGTGGTACAAATCAGTGTTCGTCCTGGCAATGCAATAGAAGTGTTGGTGGACAAAGACAGCGGATTGACGGTGGAAGACTGCAAAATGGTAAGCCGCCACGTTGAATCGTCGCTCGATCGTGAAACGGAAGATTTTTCTCTAGAAGTATCTTCTCCTGGGGTAGGTAAACCGCTATTGGTGTTGCGCCAGTTTTACAAAAACGTAGGTCGTAATGTTAAAACAGAGACTGTTAGCGGAGAAAAAATTGAAGGACTTCTTGAGTCGGCAGACGATGCGGGCATCAAGATTACTTATAAAGTGAAGGAAGAAATTCCAGGAAAAAAAGGCAAAAAATTGGTGGAGAAAGAACGAGTACTCACCTATGCTGAATTAAAAGAAACCAAAGTGATTATCAGCTTCAAATAACAATGAAAGGCGTAAATCTGATTGAGTCCTTCGGCGAATTCAAGGACTTCAAAAACATCGATCGCGAAACCATGACCAATATTTTGGCCGATGTATTTCGCAACATGATTCTCAAGCGTTGGGGTGCTGATGATGGATTTGACATCATCATTAACTCTGACCGTGGAGACTTGGAAATTTGGCGTACCCGTGAGGTAGTTCCCGATGGAGAACTCGACGATGAGGTGGCACAAATTGAAGTGTCGATGGCACGTAAAATTGTTGACGACCTCGAAGTAGGCGAAGAATTGATCGAGGAGATCAAGATCGAAGACTTTGGACGTCGTAACATTTTGGCGATGCGTCAGAACCTTGCGTCACGTATTCAAGAACTTGAAAAAGATCATATTTATCAGAAATACAAGGAGCGCGTGGGTGATATCATCACTGGCGAAGTTTACCAAGTATGGAAGAAAGAAATATTGGTATTGGACGATGAAGATAACGAGTTGATTTTGCCAAAAGATCAACAGATTCCATCTGACCATTACAAAAAAGGAGATACCATCCGTGCGGTGGTTTACAAGGTGGATTTGCGCAACAACAACCCTGCGATTATCCTTAGCCGCACCGCTCCTGAATTCTTGGAAAAATTATTTGAACAAGAAGTACCAGAGGTATTTGATGGTTTGATCACCATTAAAAAGATAGTACGTGAGCCAGGTGAGCGTGCGAAAGTTGCAGTAGAAAGCTACGACGATCGTATTGACCCCGTAGGAGCTTGCGTAGGTATGAAAGGTTCTCGTATCCACAGTATTGTTCGTGAATTGCGCAATGAGAACATTGACGTAATTCAGTTTACGAGCAATGAGCAGTTGTTGATTAGCCGTGCATTGGCACCAGCGAAGATCAGCAGCATCAACTTGGATCGTGATCAAAACAAAGCAGACGTATTCTTGAAACCAGATCAGGTATCGTTGGCCATTGGTAAAGGCGGACACAACATTCGCTTAGCTGGTCGACTCACTGGATTTGACATTGATGTATATCGTGAAACCGAAGCCGACATCGACGATGTGGATTTGGAAGAATTCTCAGACGAAATCGATGCTTGGATCATTTCTGAGTTGAAAGGAATTGGCTGTGATACTGCGCGTGCAGTGCTTGAGATTTCGAAAGAAGAACTTGTGCGCCGTACGGATTTGGAAGAAGAGACCGTAGCCGAAGTGTTGCGCATTCTTCGTGAAGAGTTTGAATAATAGATTTTGTGAAACCTCTTTTGCTTTGCCCGGAGCAAAAGATTAACCGAAGGGCAACACGGGAATTCGACCGAACATTAAGTTGAAAAGCTTATCTTCGGTAAGAGGAATTCCTCTAAACACAACGTATGTCTGAATCAAAAGGACCGCAAAGATTAGGTAAAGCAGCTGTCGCTCTAGGCGTTGGTAAGGATACCATTGTCGAATTTTTGGCCAAAAAAGGCTTCACCATCGAGAACAATCCGATGGCGAAACTAGAGGCTGAGATAATGGAAATTCTTTCTGCCGAATTTTCTACTGACCAAAAGGCGAAGGAGAAAACAGCAGCAGTAGCGGCCAAAACAAAAGAGTCGCGTGAGACGATCACCTTGGAAGATACCAAGAAGAAGAAAACGGACACTCGCGACGACGAAGAGCCAGAAATTGATCTGGATCGTTTCAAGCGTAAACCAGAAGCTCCAAAAGCTACACCCGTAGTTGAGGTGGCCCCAGAGCCTACCCCAGAGCCTGAAGTAGCTCCAGTAGAAGAGCCTATAGCCCCTCCGGTTGCAGTTAATAACGACCCGGTGATTACACCCATCCCTGAAGAAGAGCGTAACACTTCTATGGGCGATGTAAAAGTATTGGGCAAAATTGACCTTTCCGCTTTGGAAAAACCAAAGAGCAAAGGCAAGAAAAAAGCCGACACTCCTGCTCCTGCTGCAGAAGAAAAGAAACCAGCTAAAGGCAAGAAAAAAGAGGAGGTAGCTCCTGCTCCTGCCCCTGTTGAAGAGCCAGTAGCGGAAGCTGCACCAGTAGTGCCGCCAGTGGTAGAAGTGCCACAGGAAGTGAAGGCCGTTCCTGAAGAAAAAGAATTGATCCGTGTGAAAGTAGAAAAGTTGGCGGGTACCAAAGTGATGGGCCGCATTGAACTTCCTACCTCACCGGAGAAGAAGAAAGAAGCTCCTAAGACTACACAAGAAAGCAATGCGGAAAAACGCAAGCGCAAACGTGTAGGAAAAGTGGACATCAATAGTCCACAACCAGGGGGCGGCGGTCAACCAGGTGGCGGTGGTCACCAAGGCGGAAACCGCAACAACAATAACAACAACAACAATCGTCCTAATCGACCTAATCAGGGTGGTGGCAATAGAACACCAGAACAAAAACCTGCATTGAACGAACAGGACATTCAAAATCAGATTAGAGAAACCCTTGCCCGCCTTGGTGGTCCGGGTAAATCTAAATCTTCGAAATTCCGTCGTGAAAAACGTGACCAAGTTGCTCGTCGTCAAGAAGAGCAAGCGATGCGCGAACAAGCAGAAAGCTCAATTTTGAAGCTTACCGAGTTTGTGACCGTATCCGAATTGGCCACTATGATGAACAGAAGCCCCACTGAGATCATTCAAGTGTGTATGCAACTGGGAATCTTTGCCTCCATCAACCAACGATTGGACGCAGAGACGATTCACATCATTGCGGAAGAGTTTGGATTTGAAGTACAATTTGTAAGCGCTGAAGTAACGGAAACCGTTGCGGAAGAACCTGATGCTCCCGAGGATTTGGTTTCACGTCCACCGGTAGTTACCGTAATGGGTCACGTTGACCATGGTAAAACATCGTTGCTTGACTTTATACGAAGCGCTAACGTAGTAGCTGGTGAGGCCGGTGGTATTACGCAGCACATTGGTGCATACAACGTGAAGTTGGCCAATGGCAAGAGTATCACCTTCTTGGATACACCAGGTCACGAAGCCTTCACGGCGATGCGTGCACGTGGTGCTCAGGTAACAGACCTTGCCATCATCGTAATCGCTGCTGACGACAGTGTAATGCCTCAAACAAAAGAGGCCATTAGTCACGCACAAGCAGCAGGCGTACCCATGATTTTTGCTTTCAACAAGATAGATAAACCCGATGCTAATCCTGAACGTTTGCGTGAGCAGTTGGCTCAATTGAACGTATTGGTAGAAGAATGGGGTGGTAAATACCAAAGCCAAGAGATTGCTGCGAAAAAAGGATTGAACGTAGATAAGCTACTTGAAAAAGTTTTGCTCGAAGCGGAAATTCTAGATTTAAAGGCCAATCCATCTAAGCGTGCAGTAGGAACTGTAATTGAATCGTCTTTGGATAAAGGACGCGGATATGTGGCTACGATGCTTGTAGAAGGTGGAACCCTTCATGTAGGAGATCCTATTTTGGCGGGTCAGTGGAGCGGTCGTGTAAAAGCGATGTTCAACGAGCGTGGTATGAAAGTAAATGAAGCAGGCCCTGCTACTCCCGTATCGATTCTCGGATTTGAAGGTGCGCCGAATGCCGGTGACAAATTCTATGCGATGGAAGACGAGCGCGAGGCACGCAACTTGGCAACAAAACGCCAGCAGCTTCAACGCGAGCAGCGCGAGCGCACCAAGAAACACCTCACCATCGAGGAGATTGGTCGTCGTATTGCTTTGGGAGATTTCAAAGAATTGAATTTGATTGTAAAAGGAGACGTGGACGGTTCAGTAGAAGCGTTGGTGGACTCTTTGCAAAAACTTTCTACCGAGAAAATCCAAGTGCGCATCATTCACAAAGGCGTGGGACAAATTTCGGAATCAGACGTATTGTTGGCGACTGCATCAGACGCGATAATCGTTGGTTTCCAAGTGCGCCCAAGTCCAAGTGCCCGCAAATTGGCCGAAACGGAAGAGATTCAAATTCGCCTCTACTCGATCATCTACAAAGCGATCGAAGAAATCAAAGAAGCGATGGAAGGTATGCTTTCAGCAAAAATCGAGGAGCAGATCACTGGTACCATCGAAATTCGCGAAGTATTCAAAATTTCCAAAGTGGGAACCGTTGCCGGTGCCTACGTGCAGGACGGAAAAGTGGATCGCAAGAGCCGAGTGCGCGTTATTCGCGATGGCATCGTGATCCATACCGGAGCATTGGGATCTTTGAAACGCTTCAAGGACGATGTAAAAGAAGTAGCCCGCGGTTACGAGTGTGGTTTGAACCTCGAGAAGTTCAACGACATACAAGTAGGCGACATCATCGAAGCCTTCGAAGAAGTAGAAGTAAAACAAACGCTCTAATTCGATTAACCCTTTTTAGAGTAAGAGATATAAAAAGCTGTGAGAGTAATTTCACAGCTTTTTTCATTTACAGCCCTTACCTTTGCTCGGCTTATGCGCAAACACATACCCAACCTATTTACGCTCGGCAATTTGCTGTGCGGTTCTATGGCCACCTTGGCCGTGGCCAGCACCAACCATTTGCACCCAGCTGTTTTGCTCATTTTCGTTGCTGCCTTTTTGGATTTACTCGATGGTGCCGTGGCACGTGCACTCAAGGTAGACGGACCCTTAGGAAAGGAACTCGACTCATTAGCAGATGTTGTTTCCTTCGGATTAGCACCAACGGCTATCGCCTTTAGTATGATGAGCGAAAGTACCTATGGGGAATATGTGTTTGAGCTCGCCTTAGGGCAAACCCTTTTACCCCTGAGCGCTTTTGCGATAGTGCTCGGAGCAGCTTACCGTTTGGCCAAATTCAACATCGATACCACGCAAAGCAAGGAGTTTAAAGGTCTGCCCTCACCGGCGGCTGGATTATTTTGGGCATCGCTAGCTGTAGTAGAATTTTCTAGCACAGAACCTATCCATTGGCTTTCTCCATCCGTAGTTGCGTTACTTTCTGTAGTCGTGGGTCTATTAATGATTTCCAACATCCGAATGTTTTCTTTCAAATTCAGTCATTTCGGGTGGAAAGGAAATGAACTGCGCTATGGCTTTTTGATGTTGATTCCCGTCGTGATTTTTTTCTCTGGAATGGTATTGAATTTATATGCGCTCACCGTTCCGATTCTCTTACTTTTGTACGCAACAATTTCAACTGTTCGACACTTCGTTATTCCTAAACCATGAAATTCAAAGCAGACATCGATGTAATGCCTTTGGAGGCCTTATTGGATCCACAAGGTAAAGCCGTTACTCAATCCATGACTAACCTCGGATTACCTGAAATTACAGGTGTTCGCATTGGCAAACACATGACTCTATTTGTAGAGGCAGCCGATAAAAAAGCAGCGGAAGCTAAGGTAGATGAAGCCTGTAAAAAGCTTCTCTGCAACGAGATTATGGAATACTATCGTTTTAATGTGGTAGAAGCGTAAGTATTTTATCCCTATCAGCTAGGAGGATTTCGATGAAGTCCTCCTTTTTTTTGTCCTGCATTTTTACCCAAAATAAAAGGCGACACCGTTGTGTCGCCTTCTACTTGTAATTTTACAGGAGCGAGTAACCATTTCTCGCCCCAACCTTGGCATAACACCGAAGATTTAACTAGACTGATTTATTGAACCACCAGTCTATGTGTAACCACCTTATCACCAATAACCACTTGTAGAGAGTACAAGCCCTTAACCAATTCTTTTTCGAAATCAACATATATTGAAGAAGCTCCGCCATCAACGATTACTTGCTTCGTTTGGCAAAGGCTACCTTTTGCATCGAGCACTTTAACCAGAAGAGATTCCTCTTTGTTGATATTCAAAACAATATTTACACCCATTCCATCATTCGGGTTTGGATAGATGAACTGTTCATTTTCTAAACGATCCATTTTTTCTAGCATCGCTTCTTCATTTTCTTCTTGAATAGGCATAGAAGAGCCAGCCATGACTAGAGTCTGATCTAAGCTACCAAAGTCACCTTCAATAGTTCCAAAAACCGGAGCAATCTCTACATTGTATGTTGCACCACTTTGAAGTAAACCAGGATATGCCAGATTCACATTGGCCAATGATAAGAATCGGTTACCATTTGCACCATCAACATAAACAGTAAGTCCAGTTGAAGGAGTCAACTGTGTGATTGCCCAACGGTATTTCGTAGCGCCACAAATCCAACGATCGGCACCTATTGTGCTATTCAAATATCGAACGTTCGGTGAAGCATCCGAAGCACGCACGTTCAATTCATTTTGAGCTTGCACAGTCAGCGTGCAGGTTTCTACACCTTCTACAGTAACCACGTTCATATTAGAAGCAGCATCCATGAGTTGGTAAACCGAACTAATTCTAACAGAATATTGACGACCGTAGGCCAATCCAACGACGTTGCTCATGGTAACGCTCGTGCTACCAGAGGTTGTATTTCCAGTGAACACATCTACAACAGGATCTTGAGTTGTTGGAATCTCCGTGAACTCATAAATATATCCTGAAGCACCTGTATAAGCGGCTTTGAATGCTGAACACAAAGAAGAGAAATTATTAGAAACGTTATTGCAACGAGAGCCGCTCAGCTTTTGTATACAAACCGCAGACTCGCCTACTGAAGTTCCACTGACATTTTTAATTGCAATAAAATAATCTTGACCAACCACCAAAGCAGAAGCGATCAAAATTTCACCGCCCACACCCGCAACATCATTTTCTGTATATAGCGATGAGCCGACAGCATTTTGTAATTCAATCGCAATATCATTATTGGTTGAATTCACGGCTATTCTGCATGCCGTAGTTGTAGCCGTGAAGCGGTACCATACATCTTGACCAGCTGTCACCGGTGAGGTAATCGATGATTCAGGAGAATCCCCTGCATTGGTAAGATCAGTTACGATGTTATTATTGAAACAACTTGGATAAGTCGTTGGAGCAATTACTTGCGCATGAGCACGAGTATCATTATCAGGTACATTTAAACATGCATCATCGATAAATGTATCACAATCGTTATCAAGACCATCACAATCTTCAACAGCAGAAAAATATACCAGATCATTTGTATCGTCACAATCGCCAGATAAGCTCACATAACCTAAAGGTTGAGTGCAATAGATTAAAGAATTTGTTGCATCACCATAGCCATCATTATCTAAATCTCGGTACCACACTTGACCGTAGCAAGGCGCTAGATCTACACCACGGAAGGCCGTGTTTGTTGGTGCAGTAGCCAAGGTACTAACAACGGGAGTAGTGATACCCGAATCTGTTAAGCGAACTAATCTACTTTGACCTGTTAGAGGAGCGGTAATTGCATAAATGACAGGGAATACTTCAGAGTAATAATCAACATATAAACTTCTTACTCCAGTTGAAGAACCTACCGAAATGGTGTAAGAAAGTGACCAAACACCATTGTTGTTTACCCATTTCTGGATACCTCCTGCAGATGAAGTGCGATCGTCCGCAACATAACAAACAGTCAAAGATGAATTGAAATCAAAGTCATACGGACTTGGTCCAGCAGTAGTGCCCATGTTAATTACTGGCACAGCCGCCGTCGCAGAAGTTGGCAGTCCAGATCCTACTTTATAAATACCGATACCTGGGCTATTAGAAGCCGTGCTGAAGTAAACTTCATTATTCACGATTTTTACCACACGTGTATTCGCGGGACTATTAGAGATATTCGAAGCTGCCGAAGCAGAACCAAAATAATTGATACCGCCTGTAGTAGTGCTATTTCCTGATCCGTAATAATTGTTTCCAGCTTTAGCGGCGCTTCTAAAATTGTCGCCCGAGTAAAAAACAGAACTTGCAAAAGGACGACTCCATTGGAGGTTAATATCCAACTCACCAATAACACGGTTAATGGCTAACGAAGTTGATCCAGTAACACTAGCAGTTCCCGCTACAACGTCCAATCCGGCAATGACAACAGACAAACCATCCGCTGAGCGATTAAGCTGAAGGTTTGAAGTAGCTGATCCACTATTGGTAAGTTTCAACGAGCCTGTCGTAGGAATTGCAAAGGAATAAACAGGAGCGGATTGATTACCCGTGAGTGGGTTGTACTCATCAAAGAAAACAGCAGTACTACTGCTCGAAAGCGCAGCACTTCCTGCACCTACTCGAGATATGATTAGATCCCCTGCTACAAAACCAGAAGGATAGACACAGCCATTATTGTTACAATTTGCACCGGAGTTATAGTTTAGGGCATTTATATCTGTGCATCCATCGACACGACCTGGGTCAACTACGAAATCACAGTTATTGTCAATTCCATCACAAATGTTTGACTGAAGAAGAGATTCAGTAATAGAAGGATTGATCGCCGCATTTGTATCATCGCAATCGCCACCAATATTGATGTAACCACCTGGATTTGTGCACTGATTAAGCACTGAAGCATCTAAACCAAAGCCATCACCATCAGCGTCTAAATACCAATTTAGTGTGTTGAAGTCACAGCCTTCGTTACAGGTAGCAAGTGGGTTGTAATTACAAGCCAATGCGTTATTACAACCAGCAACCGATCCTTCATCAATAGTTAAATCACAATCGTTATCTAGATCGTCGCAAACATTTGTGTTAGCAATTGATTCAGTAATTCCAGGATTTACCAAAGCATTATTGTCGTCACAATCGCCGGCTACTGATGCGTAACCAGCTGGAGGAGTTGAAGAAGTAGATGAAATAACAGTGTATGTGCCGTATCCATCACCATCCAAATCTTCATAATAGGTGTAAAGTGTAGTTGCTGTAGGAGCGAAAGCCACACCGCGGAACACATAATTTGTAGCTGCGGTTGCTAAAAGAGCAAAGGCACTACCTGAACCTGTATCTGTAATTTTCACCAAGCGATTATCGGTCGTTGTGGCGTAAATAATTGGATTGGCACCAGAAAAATCAACAGTAACACCGCGCGCTCCAATATTGTTTCCTGCAGAAACGGAGAGTGTATAGGCCAATATCCAAGGGCCACTAGGGTTGGTAGCTGTCCATTTCTGGATACCCCCAGCAGCAGTAGCACGATCGTCTGCGATGTAGCAAATAGTTCGAGAAGGATTAAAGTAAAAAGCATAAGGAGAAGCTCCTGTGCCAGTATTAATCAAAAGAGTACCGGTATTACCTGTATTTGTTGGAACTCCCGTACCTAAGGCCAAGACACCAATATTTGAACCTGAGGCTGCGCTCGCATATAATTGACCTCCAAAAACATTAACGGTACGAATGTTCGTTACAGTAGAAGATACTTGAATGGTATTGGTATTTGAATCGAAATAGCGCACACCACCAAGAGTAGCAGTAGTGGCATTGCCACCAGCAAACGCATTCGTTCCGTCGTAATAAGCAGATCGAATATTATTTGTGTTGAAAGCGTTGGTTTGTGGAACCAAAAAAGGTCTCGACCAAGTTTGAGCGCTATTAACAAATCCCAATGTACGGGAAACGCCCGTTGCAGAATTAATACTGGATACACCAGCACCCGAGTCATATCCCGCAATGGCCAAATAAAGGCCATTCTCTGATCTCGCAAGCGATCCCTCAGAAGTAGCTGTACCACTGACTGTTATTCGGTTACTGCCTGAAGAAGGAATAGGGATGTTTTGAATCAAGTTACCGGTTGCGTCATATTCGCGGAGAGAAACTGGTGTAGAAGCGTTGGTAAGAGCCGATCCATTTCCTACTTGAAGAACGACAACATTACCAGCCGTAAACCCTGCAGGGTAGGTACAACTGCCATCCGAGCACGTTGCACTTGCATTATAATTAGTAGCAGTATTATCTGTACATCCATTTATGCGACCTGGGTCTATACTGAGGTCACAGTTGTTGTCTATACCATCGCAAATATTCGATGCTAAACCGCTCTCTGTTATTCCTGGATTGATAGCTGCGTTTGTATCATCGCAGTCTGTGTTATTCAATACATAGCCTCCCGGATTAGTGCAGGCTACAACAGAGGACGACGGATTTCCATAGGTATCACCATCGGTATCAGCGTACCAAGTTATCGCTGAAAAATCACATCCCTCAGCGCAAGTTGCTAGAGCATTGTAATTACATGCCACTGGATTATTACAACCAGCAACAGACCCTTCATCCACCGTTAAATCGCAATCGTTATCTACATCATCACACACATTAGCTTGAGCCACAGATTCGACCACACCAGGATTGATGGCCCCATCATTATTATTACAATCACCAGATGAAGCAGCGTAACCAGCAGGGGCTGTTGGCGATGATGAAGTAAATGTGGTAGAAGAACCGTAACCATCTCCATCATTATCTACATAATATGTATAGGTTGTATTAGCTATAGGAGCAAAAGCCACACCTCTAAAGGCTGTGTTTGTGGCCGCCGTAGCCAAAAGAGTAAAAGCACTACCTGAACCAGCATCAGTAATTTTTACCAATCTATTATCTGTTGTTGTAGCATAAATGATCGGATTAGTGCCCGAAAAATCTACAGTAACCCCACGTGCGCCGATGTTATTACCAGCAGATACGGACAATGTATACGCCAATGTCCAAGGGCCTGAGGGAGAAGATGCCGTCCATTTTTGAATACCACCTAAGGCTGAAGCTCGATCATCAGCTATATAACAAACAGTGCGCGTGCTATTAAAAAAGAAACCATAAGGTGATGCACCTGTTCCTGTATTAATCACCAGCGTGCCTGTGTTTCCTGTATTAGTAGGCACGCCTGAACCGATTTGAATAATTCCAATGTTTGTGCCGCTTGCCGCACTAGCATACAATTGAGAGCCAAAAATATTTACAACCCTCATATTCGTTACTGTTGACGAAACTTGAATTGAAGTTGTGCCTGAATCAAAATATCGAACACCACCAAGACTTGCAGTAGAAGCAGTACCTGCAGCATAGGCCCTAGTACCATCGTAACAGGCACTTCTTATATTGTTTGAATTAAAACCGGAGGTTTGAGGAATGACATACGGCCTTGTCCACGACTCGTCGTTGGATAGATAACCAGTAACTCTCGACACACCGGCTGCAGAGTTAATACTTGCAACACCTGGATCAGAATCGTAACCAGCTATAGTTAGATAAAAACCATTTTCCGAACGTGAGATAGCACCTTCAGAAGCAGCAGATCCACTAATGGTAATTCTCGAAGACCCCGTGCTAGGTATTGTTACATCTTGAACAAAAGTTCCTGTGCTCGTGTATTCTTTTAAGAAAAGAGGTGCAGACGCGTTTGATAAAGCAGAACTACCTGTTCCTACTTGGAGAACAACTAGATTACCTGATACGAATTGGGCGCTAAGTCCATTAGGAAAAAAAGTAAAGGCCAAAAAAACAAACACAATTAATTTGGCGAATTTACTTCCTGGAATTCTTACGGTTTTCATTTTTACTCGATTTAATTTAAGACTCTGCAAAACTCCCACATAAAAATTCTACTCTTATTAATTCAATTTTATCTATGCCTTTTTAAATCGAGCGTAAATGCTATTCCTACTTTACCAAAAAAGAAAATCTCATAACATACATACAACAATAAAAAAGCCGTTCTATGAATAGAACGGCTTAGTTAAAGAGAAAAATATCATTATTCGATACAGACTATCTTTTTAATAAACTGTGAATTCTCCGTTTCTATTCGAAGGAAATAATTGCCATTAGGCAAATCATCCAACGATATAGCTGTATTCGATTGATGCGGGTAAAGACTATTGATAATATTTCCAATAGCATCAAAAATCACAATACTATTAATAACCGTCTTCGACTTTATCCAAACCCAATCAGAAGTAGGATTAGGATAAACAGACACTTCTTCGATATTCATATCTTCTACCATTTGACAAATTACTTCTTGAACTTCCACTGTTGCTGTTGCCAAACAATCATCTTCTGTCACTGTAACTGATATCTCACCCGCTTGATCAACGATTACTTCTTGCGTTGTAAGTCCATTTGACCAGAGATAAGAATCAAAGATACCAGCATCCAGTGTTACACTTTGGCCTTCACAAAACTCTACTGAATCTTCTAGCAGTATAATAATTTCAGGATGAACTGTAATTTGAACATCATCCGAAAATTCACATCCATATTCATCAGACACCGTAACGCCTAAAATCATGGATTCATCAATCACTACTTCAAAGGTTTCTTCACCAGTTGACCATGTGTATTGATTATAACCATTTAGTGTAAATACGGTTGATTCATCAAAACAAATAAAACGGTCACTACCGAGATCAACGGGTGTTGTGTTGGACGAACTTAAAACAATTGTATCTGCATCCGAACATCCATTTAGATTGGTAACTAAAACATCATATTGACCTACATCACCGATTAATCGAATTGGTGATGTTGCTCCATCTGACCATAACACTTCATCAAAATCTTGAAGATTAATTTCAAGTGTATCATTATTACACAACACTTGATCATCGGGTAGTTCCAAGTTTGGCGCTACTAAGGAAACTATTGTGAATTCTTTTCTTAATACACAACCATCTGCATTTGAGAGGTCAACAAAATAATCGCCCGGTTCAGTAATAATGATGGTTTGATTGCTCTCTCCATTCGACCACTCAACACTTTCCGCATTCAACTCTTGAAGAGTGATTGAACTATTAGAGCACACTTCATAAACATCATTCAAGTTACTGATAGGCAGCGGTGATGCTGTAACACTGACCATATCCTCAGTTGCACATCCGAAACTATTTATTCCAATAACACTAAAATCTCCCGGTTCGAAAACGGTAATATTGGCCGCACTTTCTCCAGAGTTCCAAACAAACTCTATAGCATCACCTGTCGCTGTCAAGGTTGTGGTTGCTCCTTCACAAAGTGGAAGATCTTGAACGATAGAAACCATTGGATTCTGAACAACATTGAAACTATTCATAATAATAGAATTACACAAGGTGTTTAGATCTGATACTTGAAGAGCAATTTCGTTTGTTCCCGTTGGAAAATCTGAAAAATAGAATATTCTTGAAGAAGCTGTGCTTCCGTCCATCCAATCATAACCATACTCACTAGAGAGATTTAACACCAGTGAATCTGAGGAACAATAAAACTCATTCGTTTCAATATCGATGTCTGGAGAATTCAAACGGACTACTTCGCCAAGCGCAGAAGCGACACAACCGTTAGCCGTAACGGCTCTAACCCAAATAGGTCCTGAAGCTAAGGTTTCAAAACTCAACAAATCATCGCCTGTTGACCATTCTGCTGAAACGACATCACCATTAACAGCGACTGGAATTCCTACTTCCGAGCATTGAGCTTCTCCAATGGTCAACTCTATAGCGCAATAAGGAGATAGTACATCCAACATCAAAGAATCAGGAAGGCGAATAATAAACAATTCAGATTCTTTACCTGTCAACTGTATTTGACCATCGGCAGCAGAAGAAGTTATTCCAAAATCATTATCGTTGATCAAGGCAATCGTTAAGCTATCAATAATGGTTAGACCTTCTGGCTTGTCGTTATTGACATTCCATCCCACTTCCAAAAGATCAACCAATAAATTCTTTTCTACAGGTAAAATTTCATTTGCTAACAGAGCCTCTTGGGTAATAAGTTCTTCTAAAGAATATTGACCGAAAAGTTGGTCATCGAACGCAGTAGCGTTCGCGAGATCAATTTTAATAACATTCTTATAGTTCCAACCATTTCTTTCAGCATGTTCAATCAATAAAAATTCATGATCGTTGACCGCTGTCAGATCTCCAATTTTCCAGTCTCTTTCTCTAATTTCACCAATCGAACTTTTATGCACATAAGCGTAGTACTTCATTTCATGAGTAAGTGGATCTATTTCCACAATACGATGAATGCGCGAAGAACTACCAACCGCGCTAGTTGGATTATCTGCAGGACTTTGTAATATTGAATATACCTTTCCATTTGGTGACCAGCACAAACCTTCAAATCCTCTATTCGGACGACGTAATCCAATCGCTTCATCTAATGGTTGGTCTTGAATCTCCGAAGGAAATGGCGTGTAACGCATTATCACTTGACCAGTCGTCGGATTAATTTTCCAAATGGATGATCCATATTCATCGCATACCCAATAATTACCGTCATTTCCTAATACAATACCTTCCGAATCGATTCCCCAAATATTGGGTGATAAAATACTACCAGCAGCATCTGACCAAGCTGTTTCTCCCGTAGCCCCATGGCCTAAGGGTAGTGGCATACCCGACACCTCAATACCATTCGGATTTAATATTGGTTGTCGATCAATGATTTCGAATTGATTATCTATTTTTTCTATTGTATAGATCGATGGTGTAAATTCTGGGTTAGGAAAGAAAAGGGTTGCTCCCGACGCCAGCGAATTTGAAGAAGCGTCAACGTTAGGTCCACGATCCGAAATAGTTAAAAACCTATTCGGTTGGTTTGGTAATGCATGCAACCCTGAAAAGCCTCCTTCGTAAATAGCTTGGCCTTCATAATTGGCCACTTCCTGAGCAGCATTTAAAGAGGCCGTTTCAATTTCCCAAGCTTCATCATAAGAGAGATTAACATCCACTTGAAAAATAGAAACCGTTCCGCTAATCTCTGATGACAAAACAATCAGATCTCTCTCATTCGGACTTTTACTTCTCGGAATGAATAAAATTCCTTCTGGCCCCATATCACCAGATTCAATGGACGTTTCTGCGGCAGCGAAGTCTCTATTATTAATATATTGAACAAAAGAGGGAGCATTTGGATTCGAAATGTCATAGACCATAATTCCACCCACTCTTTCCAGGCCGATGAAAGCATACATTTTGCCATGTATTTCACCTATTGTTACGGCCTCAGGTTCAGGACCTTTATCATCACTTCTGCTATCTAGAGAAGTATTGTCATCATTATTAGAGTTGAATTGACCAGGGTAATTTTGTGCTACTATTTGCTCAAAATCATCCCCCGAATCAAAAACGAGTTCACCATTTTCATTCCAAATAGAAAAAGACCTTGCGCCGTAAGAATAGAGTTGATCATAGTCGCCGTCAAAATCAATATCACCCATCGCTGAAGTAACACGAAGGCGTCCAGCATTGACATTACTCTTGAGAACAGCGGAGTTGGGGTAAATGGTAGGATCTAATTGTCTTGAAGAGATACGAACTTCTTCGTTGAAACCAGCATATGCTCTAGCATCTCCCTCATTCGCGCTTACCACGTATTGCTGCCCAGAAATATTAGCCCCATAAATTGCATCGGGCATATACATACCTTTAACCGGATAATTTGAAATATTAATCGCATTATCTTGATCACTTGCATCGAGACCTTGTCCAGGAATATTATGGTCTTTAAAACCCAAACCTGTAATGTCAAGAATCTCCCCGCTGATTAAATCTATTTTTACAAGAGCGTTATTCTCCTGCAGACCTACCCAAGCCATTTGACTAGATGCATCAAATGCTACATATTCAGGTTCGAAATCTTGAGCGACGGAACTCAATCCATTGTTTCCAAACACTCGAGTGGATTCATCTAAAAAAGAAATTCTCACATTATCGAAAGCAAAGTTTCCCGTCGGACTTGCCTGCTTCACCATCAGTCGTAATCGAATTGGTTGAGATAAATCCAATATCGGTAAACGCATATGATTCCAACCAGTTGTTGGATTGAGTGCTACATAATTTTGCATGTTCCAGCTGCTGCCGTTATCTCTTTCAATAATATATCCAATGCTATCACCTACACTCCAATTTCGTGCAGCATAATTGAACTCAATGGATGCCCTTGGCATCATTGATACATCGATAGGAGAACAATCTATTGTGTGCCAAACATCAGCGCCACCTGAGAAAAGACTGGTTGCAGCGCCAGCTAGAACATTTTGGCCATGAGTTAAGATAAGGCCAGAAACAGAAGAAACAATATTCCAACTTGCAGTACCTTCAGAATACAAATTAGGTTGAAAAGTAGCTGGCCAGGAATCGTTCAATTCAAAACTCTTTCTTATAAAATTATAATCTTCAAACGTAATGGTCTGAACGTCTAATTGACTAACATTGGAGATCACTTGGGGAAGACGAATTACGCTAATCGAACCTTCTGGATCGTTGGAGTAACTATCATTAGGTTCACCTTCATTTGCCGTTACAAGCATTGTCTGATCAGGTGATAAACCTATCATGTCAGGCAATGCGCCTACTTCTAACTGGGCAATTAAACCTCCATTACTGTCAAAAATAATTACGCTACCAGGATCTTGCTTTATGCTTGCCTCCACTGCGATAGCAAAATAACCGTTCCATGCCACTACACTATTAGCACCACCACCGAAACTATCGATGTCAATTGCGAATAAAAACTCAGGAGAAATCGGATTGCTTAAATCCAAAACATCAATTGTATTGTTTGTCGCGTTGACAAAAAACACCCTTTTGCTGAGCGGATCAAAAGCGCTGATTTCAGCAGCCCCTCCTGCGTATAAACCAGTATTATAAGTGCTCAAATGTCTGAGCTCAATTCGGTTATTTGCTTGACCCAGACAATTCAAGCACAGCACGATACTAATGACGATTAAAAAGAAGTTCTTCATATAAGCATAATTGAATACCCAAAGAACACATCGTCATTTCACTCTCACCGAACATTAAAGTTACCTCTTTACTATCCTTTTTTTTTTAATGATAACCATTTGTTATCTCAATGTGATAAAAAATGGGGCGTCTCAGCTTTGCCAAGACGCCCCATTTGTAAGGCATATATTTTTCTTTAGCGCCTATTTCTGCACCACCATGCGTTCGGTGTAGATGTTTTCGCCATCCACGATTTCAACCATGTAAAGACCATTGTTCAATGGTTTTTCGAAGTTGATCATTGTGTTCAATGAACCATCTACTGAGAATGAGTTAGCAGAGATCAAGCGACCTTGAGCGTCAATCACACGAACTATAACATTCGTTGAAGTGAGGCCAGCTACATTCACGTTTACTACTTCACCGTTTGATGGGTTAGGGTAAAGAGCGGCAGCTACTTCTTCTTCAAATGCAATGCGTTCTTCAGTCATTTGTTCATCATTGATAGTAGGCATAGCCGAACCAACGATTACCAAAGTTTGGTCAACTGTACCGTAGCTACCTTCGATAGTACCGAATACAGGAGCAATTTGAACCGTGTATTGACCACCTGGAACGATAGTACCTGGGTTCTGCTGGTTAACGGTAAGCAATGACAAGAATCGGTTGCCCGCGGGACCATTGGTATAAGTAGTTAAACCTGCTACAGGAGCTGTTTGAGTAATGGCCCAGCGGTAGTAAGAAGCACCACAGATCCATTTATCAGCACCGATTTGAGAACCTACGAAACGTTGGTTTGGACTTGCATCAGAAGTGCGAAGATCCAACTCAGGTTGAGCACCGATCGTAATGGTGCAACCAGTAGAAGGAACTGCAACAGTAGTTAGGTTACCCGCGCCATCAGCCAATACGTAGTTAGCGGTGATGCCAACAGTATAGCTACGGCCGTAATTCAAACCAGGAACAAGACTAAATGCTACCACAGTGCCCGCGTTTGGTGTGGTATAAGTAAACACATCTGCTGTTGGATCACCAGAAGTAGGAACCTCTGTGAACGTCAACACATAGCTATTAGCACCGGTGTAAGTCACTTTAAAGCTAGTGCACAATGAAGCAAAGTTGTTTGTTGTGTTGTTACAGCTAGAAGCACCCAAACGTTGGATACA
>JBDKGH010000041.1:0-30338 GCA_039798265.1 Bacteroidota bacterium
AGCGTATTCCGATCATAAGTAACACGAAATATACCCGCTGTAAAATCGGTGCGGTCAGCCGTATCAACAGACAAAAACTGATTGGTCTGATAATATTGATCGAACAAATACAAGTAAGAAGCTTCTGCTCTAATTTTCCCTTGATTACCAGCGCGCATGTTCACCGCTAGGTTACCAAATCGCTCATTCAGCAGAATAAAAGAAGGCTTTACGTCTTCAAAAAAGGCCGATAAACTTTTGTAATAATCCCATCGGTTTTGGGTGTAGGAAGTTTCGATATTGATGGGGAAACTGCGAGAAGCAATATCCCAGCGCAAACCCACATGCAGCGATCCATAGAAGCGGCCGAAGTAACTGTTGGCATCCAGAGTAGCGGCTGACTTTCTGAAAAGATTGTATCGCAAGCCCACGAATCCGGTGTTGATCGAGCGAGAGGAGAAGTTACCACCGAAGGACAAAAACAAATCCTTTTCCTTTTGAATTTCAAAATTCATCTTGTACTTGCCCGTAGAACTATTGTAGGTAAGCATAGGAAAAACAGACTGCACCTTTTCATCAGCAAACACGCGGAAATAAGGTTCTTTTAAAGAAGATAAAGGAACATCGCCTTGGCGGCGTCCCATCATTTTATGGATGTAACTTTTTTGTGATTTATCTACGCCATCCACTAGAATTTCTTCTACTACCAATGGCTTGAATTTCTTACGGAACAATTTTCTTTTCTCTGCTCTTTCTTCCGCGGTCACCCTGCGATCGATAAGTGCTTTGATCACCTCTATGCTATCTGCCGTGGCTAAATAACCCGCTCGTATAGCCTCACTTATTTTATCAAAATCAAAAGTGCCAATGGACTGCACATCAGGTCGCACCACCACTACATTTTCGCACGGGTTGGTAATGGGATCGCGAAACATGATCATGGCTTGCAGTTGAGAAAAAATATCCTCTTCCTGCGGGCTAGGCGCCTCGCCAGAAACATTACATCCCAAAATAACATCAGGCATAAAATCCTGATACACGACATTAATCGGAAAGTTGTTATAGATACCACCATCGTAAAGCAAATCGCCATTAATGCGACGTGGAGGCAGATAAAAAGGATAGGTGCTCGAGGCCCTAACCGCAAGGTTTAGCGAGCCATCGCGGAATACAACTTCTTGCTTCTTTTCCACATTAGCCGCGATGCATCGAAAAGGAATAAATAAACTATCAAATTGATACTTCGCTGCAGCGTCTGCTTGGCTCAATCCTTCCATCAACTTCCAATCCATGAGCACCGGATTGATGAGGTTAGTGGGCAGAGCATTCGATATAATCTGACCCTTTTTATACTTCAAGGTTGCTGCACTAGCATCAGGGTCACTTTGCAGGTAGTAAAACTTCATGCTCACATCGAGCTCTCCCTCTGCCATCATTTGAAATTCGGGCGAGTGAACTAAACTATCCATTTCTTCAATAGAATAGCCCGCAGCATACATGGCTCCAATCATAGCGCCCATGCTTGTGCCACCGATGTAATCAATGGGAATATTTTGTTCTTCTAAATACTTGAGAAAGCCGAGATGCACCATGGCTGTAGCCCCACCACCACTCAACACTACGCCTACTTTTTGTGCTAACGCTATAGGCCGGCCAATGAACAAAAAAGAGAAAACCACCAACAACAGTCGCAGGACAGCCGTCTTGCTTGCGCCAAGTAGTTTTACATCGTTTTTCATCACCGCTAATGTCATTATAATTTCCGTGCAGTGAACCGCTCTTCTCAAAGAGTTTTCAAGACTGCGATTCTCGTATTCAACTCGTTAAAATAAGCGGGCACCTCTTTTAAAGAAGAGCCATACCAACTAAATCGTTCTCCACTCACTATCAATACAGGTATTCCATCCAGGCGTTTGGTCCATTCATCGGCATGTGCCTCGGTAAAAGGAAAAGGTTCGGTGGACAATAGGAGCACGTCAGGAGCTAAACGTTTAATTTCCTCGGCGCTAGTGATCGGATAACGCTCATCCTCATGCCGATCAAATACATTCTGCGCTCCCCAAACCCTCAATAAATCATGGATAAAGGTATGCTTACCAATGGTCATACAGGGTTGATTCCATATCAAGTAAGCTACTGAAAGTCTGCTCTGAGGTTGATAAGCACTAAACTCCTTTTGGATTTCCTGCATCAACTGTGCTGCCTTTTCCTCCCGAGCAATGAGCACACCCACTTGACGAATCATCTCCATCGCTTCTGCTAAGGTGTAGATATCACTCATCCAAACGGGAAAGCGAGCAGCCAACCATTCGATGTCCTCTATGCTATTTTCTTCTTTATTACCTATAATCAAATCAGGCTGCAACTGAGCGATCAATTCTCTATTGATCTGCTTTGTACCTCCAATTCGCGTTTTTGTTCTAAACCACTCATCAGGAGCTATGCAAAACTTGGTTATTCCAATCACCTCATTTTCTAAACCCAAATCGTGCAGCAATTCAGTTTGAGAGGGCACCAAAGAGATTATCCGCTGAGGTCTTTCGGCGCACTGAACGGTTCGTCCCATTTGGTCTATAACACTTCTGAATGGCATGGCGCAAAACTAATGGAGGAATGAGGCTTTTCTGACACCTTTCACCGCTAAAAAACAACCGTTCACATTCATTTAATACAAGAGAACAATTACATGGCTCGGGTTGTAACTTTGTCCTATGCTTTTTCGCAATCAAAAAAGGACCATGACGGTTCTTTACATATTGGCCGTTTACATTTTACTACAGGTATGCTGGTGGGGCTATATGCTCACCGATGTATATACGCAGCTGTATGACGCACTTGGCCAGCTTGAAGGCCAATCGATGAACGACATTCGTTCGCGCAAAATTTCTATGCTCGTGGGTGAGGGAAGTGTGTTTGTTGTTTTGCTGATCCTCGGATTCTGGCAAATCAAGCGCGCCTTAAAACGTGAATTTGAATTGGCTCGAATGGAAAAAACATTTTTACTCAGTGTTACCCATGAGTTAAAAACGCCTATAGCCGCTGTAAAGCTTTCGCTTGAAACATTAAAATCACGCAAGCTCTCCGATGAACAACAAGCACAAATTTTGACCGATGCGCTCCGAGAAAATAACCGGCTTCAGTTTCTTTCTGAGAACATTCTGCTCGCCACTCGCCTCGATCAAAAACAGCACCACCTGCAAAAAGAAACCATTGACTTCAGTGCACTGATCTTAGCCGAGGTCAATCGCTTTCAGTTAACCACAGGCCGCTTAGAAAGTAATATCCAATCGAATTTACAACTGGTTGGAGAACCAGAACTACTCAGGGCTTTGGTTTCGAATCTCATCGAAAATGCGCTGAAATATTCTTCCTCCGAAGAAGCGGTTTTTGTAGATGCAAAACACGAAAACAATCAGATCATTTTATCTGTAGCCGATCATGGACAAGGCATTGCGGAAAAAGAACTGCCGCATATCTTCGAAAAATTCTATCGCATAGGCAATGAAGAAACCCGACGTCACAAAGGCACAGGGCTCGGACTTTACATTGTAAAAAGTATTTTGAAATTGCACGAAGGAAAGATTGACGTTCGTTCCAATCAACCTCAAGGCACCATATTTACCGTTCAACTGAACGCTATTCTTTAAATGATGACAAAAAAAGTAGGTTTAATTATCCTCGACGGATGGGGGCATGGAAAAAAAGATGGCAGTAATGCCATCTATACGGCAAACACTCCTTTTACAGATAGTTTGTATCAGCGATTTGCCCATGCAGAGCTGCGCACAGATGGCGAAAATGTGGGCTTACCTGAAGGCCAAATGGGAAACAGTGAAGTTGGCCATATGAATATTGGTGCAGGACGTGTAGTCTATCAAGACCTAGTGAAAATTCATGTTGCAATTCGTGAAAAACAGTTTCAGCAACATCCTGTATTAGTAGCCGCATTGCAACATGCAAAATATCATCAAAAACAAGTGCACTTTATGGGCTTGGTGAGTGATGGTGGAGTGCACTCACACCTCGATCATCTGAAAGCGCTGTGCAGCATGACCCAAGATTTTGGATTGGAAAATGTTTTCGTTCATGCCTTTACCGACGGGCGCGACACTGACCCTAAAAGTGGCGCCGCTTTTATCACTGAACTCGAACATCACTTGCAGCATACGCCCGCACGTATTGCTTCTGTGGTAGGCCGCTATTTTGCTATGGATCGTGACAAGCGTTGGGAACGGGTAAAAAAAGCATACGATTTATTGTGTAGTGGTAAAGGTACTCCTGTGCATTCGGCCATGGAAGCCATCGAACAGTCCTACGCAGTAGATATCACCGATGAGTTCATTGAACCGCATGTGATCGTTTCTGACGATGCGCCACTTGCTGTGATAAAAGAAGGAGATGTAGTGATTTGTTTCAACTTCCGTACTGATCGCTGTCGTGAAATCACCCAAGCCTTGACCCAGCAAGACTTCCCAGACTTTGGCATGAAAGCCCTATCGCTATACTATGTCACCATGACCAAGTACGACGAGACGTATAAAAACGTTCATGTGGTATATGAAAAAGACAACCTTTCGCAAACCTTAGGCGAAGTGTTGGAGGCCGCCGGAAAAACCCAAGTGCGCATTGCCGAAACAGAAAAATATCCGCACGTTACCTTTTTCTTTTCTGGAGGAAGAGAGCAAGAATTCAGTGGTGAACGTCGATTAATGGTAGCTTCCCCGAAAGTGGCTACTTATGACCTAATGCCCGAAATGAGTGCTCCTGGCATTGCACAAGCGATGGTAGCAGACCTGCAAGAAAACCAACCTGATTTTTTCTGTCTCAATTTTGCTAACCCAGATATGGTTGGACATACAGGTGTTTTTTCAGCTATTATAAAAGCTGTTGAAACAACTGACCGCTGTTTACAGGAGGTGGTAGAAGCCGGGGAAAAATGGGGATATTCTTTCATCGTTATTGCCGACCATGGCAATGCAGATTTTGCCATCAATGAAGATGGAAGTCCAAACACCGCGCATACAACCAATCCTGTACCTATTTGGATACTTGATGAATCTGTTCAACATGTTGCTAATGGTAAACTCGCCGATGTAGCTCCTACCGTTTTAAAAATGTTAGGTGTTGCACAACCTGAGGCGATGACGGGACATGCATTGATCTAAATTTTTCTAACTAAAAAAAAGGCCCGACTCTTCATTAGAATCGGGCCTTTTTTTATGTTGTCTTTTATCTAGCCAAATGAACATAACCAGCGAATGACTCTCCATCGCTTCGGTTAAATATGTAGTAATACACGCCATCGGGAGCATCACCTCCATTCCAATCGTTTTTGTAATCAGCGCTTTCGTGCACCAATCCTCCCCAACGATCAAAAATCAACACACTACTTCCAGGGAAAAACTCAACACCTGTAATAGTAAATGTTTCATTTAAATCATCTCCATTGGGAGTGAATATATCGGGAATAACAGTGTTACACACGTAAGACAAAATACTGGTTTGAACCGTTTGGTTACATGCATCCACTACAGTGAAATTGGTAGTACCTGGCATCATTGCAGTGATGGAATAATCTGGATTCAACGCGAGCAATGTAGCATCGAAATTGATGGTGTAAGGCAGTGTACCGCCTGATACCAAAACTTCCGAAAACGTTCCCACACACAAATCAAATGGAATCACTGTGTTCAACGGAGAAGGCACGTCGATCACAAAATCGAGGGTAATCGACTCGCCACATACGTCAGTGATCACCACATCCTGCTCGCCCGCATCTGCAAATTCGAAGGTCACATTGGACGTCGTTTCACCTGTTGACCAATCATAAGTATATGGTGATACACCATTGGTAATGGTTGGCACAACCAACTCTGTTGTATTCGGACAAATGAATACAGTTGGAGAAACAGAACCTACTAAACTAACATAGTCGATGATGTTAACCGACGCGCTCGTCGTTTGAGCTATTCCACATCCATCAACGTAATCATACGTAATGGTAAGTACTTCTGTTCCTTCTGTGGCATTATCGGCATTTACGACAATGGGAATCTCTACTTCTGTAGAACCAATGGGGATCGTAATAGACGAACCTAAAGATTGGTAGTCTGTGCCTGAAGTAGCCGAGCCGCTAACGGTGAAATTCACGTTATCTGCTGTCGTGGTATTGGATTGGCTAATCACAAAATTGGCATCCATGCACCCTTCAATAACGGCACCATTGGGTGCGATGTTCAAGGGGTCTTCGATGTTGGCTGTCAAAATAAATGGATCTGATTCTAAAGCGGTGAATTGGGCCTGCAAGGTTGTTCCACACAAATCCGTAATTTCCAAATTGTAATCCCCGCCTTGCCCATCTTGCAAACTCAAGGTGGATTCAGTGCTATTGACCGGCCCCGTCCAGTTGTAGGCGAACGCTTGAACTCCATTTTCAGCAGTTGGCGTAACGGTGATGCTTCCTGTTCCAGGAATACACACATCTTCTACGCTTAAGGTTGGTTCTACATAATCTTGGATAAACAACTCTGCTGAAGTGGTAATAACGTCGCCACAATCATTGAGGTAACTGAATGAAATGGTAATGTTTTCTGTGCTTTCAGCAAATGCATCTTCCAAAACATCGAGTGACACACTCACTGTTTCTTGCCCTACCGGTATGAAAACGGTATCGGGTAAAAAGGCATAGTCCACCCCTTCAATGGCGGCTCCACCTATTTGAAATACGATAGTATCTGCAATCGATTCGTTGGGTTGGAAGATGGAGAAAAAGCCATCATAACATCCTTCGATAATGGTATTCTGGGGCACGTTAATCGGAGGCGTATCGGTTTGAATACTTCCCGAAATATTGAATGAATTAGAAGAGAAACTGTTGGACTCCAAAAATACGCCGCTATCAAAAGCAGTATCAGTAGCATCGGCCACTGCAAACTTGATGTGATAGGTTTCACCACATTGCACTCGCGCTAAAGCTGTAATCGGAACTGTGAAACCATCATACTGCACTTCATTACCGCCTGTATTGGTGGTATTACTCGTATAGTAAACGTTGTATGATTCCCAGTTTGGATCAATGTCTTCGCAGTTGGACGCCACACCATTGGTACCTGCAACACCAGGTGTTACGGTATTAATGGCTACGTATGTTGTCGTTCCCGGAATAAGAGCAAGGTTTTCTCCATTATTCGCGAATGGACCGTTAAATCCAGGGCCGCTAATGAAGAAACCGAACACGTCGTTAAAGGTGGAGCACGCATACTCTGGATATTCTTCCGAAGCAAAGACATAACGGAATTGAATGGTATCCCCACTTGGCACGAAGTCGAACTCAATCACCGCCTCGTCATTCAAAGTGAAAGCCGTCAATTGGTTCAGGTCATCATCAGAGTAAGTACCCAAAGAAGAAGAACCTGATCCACCCGCATTATTTGGACCGATGGCCGTTGCCACATCACCTGCCGCCATGATGAGTCCACTGGGCAGCCCAATGTTTGAGTTGGCACTGTTAAATGACCCAACTTGAATACTCACGGTATTCGCAGGAGCTCCATTAAAGGTAATGTTAGTGGCGGTAACCCCGCTTCCTAATAGGACTTGGCTAACGTATTGCTCCACTGTCATGGTATTATCAATGACCAATTGAGCAGAAGATGACGTAGATAATAGATAAGCGATAGATACGAGTAGTAATGAGCGCAACTTCATAGAAAGATTTTTTGGTTTTGGGCTTCCCCTTCAGGATGATGAGGGGAAGGTCGGAAAAGTTGCTTCACATTGCACACATCGGCTCAGTTTTTTTTCGTCACTATTGGATTTTAGCGAAAACCAGAACATTCCCTTGATTCTCACGAAAACACGATTTATTAACCGTTCATCCCATTAACTGTGGCTTCGAAAAAAAAACGTGCTTTCTTTGGGCACATGAAGGAAGAGTTAATCCGCATCGAAGAACTTACCAAACATTATAAGATTGGTAACGAAACCGTTAAAGCATTAAACGGAGTTAATCTTTCCATTCAAAAAAACGAGTATGTGGCGCTCATGGGGCCCTCCGGATCAGGAAAATCTACCCTGATGAATATCTTGGGTTGTTTAGATACGCCCAGCGGTGGACATTATTACCTCAATGGTCCTGATGTGGCCGGCCGCACCGATAACGAACTCGCTGAAATTCGGAACAAAGAGATTGGCTTTGTATTCCAAACCTTTAATCTTCTCCCTCGTTATTCGGCCCTCGAAAATGTGGCTTTGCCCTTAGTATATGCGGGCATCAGCAAAGAAAATCGCCTCAAACGCGCCGAAGAAGTACTCAGACAGGTAGGGCTCGGTGATCGCATGCAACATAAACCCAATGAGCTTTCCGGTGGACAACGCCAGCGTGTAGCCGTGGCCCGTGCGCTGGTTAATAGCCCTTCGATCATATTGGCCGACGAACCAACGGGAAACTTGGATACCAAAACAAGTTATGAGATCATGGGCCTTTTCCAAACCATTCATGACCTTGGAAATACCATCATTATTGTGACCCACGAAGAGGATATTGCCCGCCACGCCCACCGCATTGTGCGCGTAAGAGATGGTGTGGTAGAATCCGATGAAAAAAATATACCCGCACGGATGTCGATGCCGTAAGCACTTTTTTACTCAAATCATTGTATTTTCGCGGGCCTAAATAGGAAGAACATGACGGCTTCGCATACTCCAATTGCTCAACTTTTTGCTGACCAGCCCACTGGTACTATTGTAAATGTAAAAGGTTGGGTTCGTACCTTTCGTAATGATCAGTTCATTACCGTTTCTGACGGTACCACCATACGTGCTATTCAAATCGTAATCAAAAAAGAAAATTTCAATGATGCTGATTTGAAACTCATCCAAACGGGAGCATGCGTGAGTGCCACGGGTAAACTCGAAAAAAGTTTAGGTAAAGGCCAAGACATCGAATTGCTAGCCGACAGCTTCGAAATACTCGGTGAAAGCGACCCGAATGAGTTTCCCATCCAAATGAAACGTCACACGTTGGAATTCCTTCGTGAAAAGGCGCACTTGCGATTCCGTACCAACACCTTTGGTGCTGTTTTCCGCATTCGTCACCACTTATCATTTGCCATTCATAAATTTTTCAACGATAGAGGTTTCTTCAATTTACATGCGCCCATTATCACTGGCAGCGATGCAGAGGGCGCCGGTGAAATGTTTCGTGTAACTACGTTAGACTTAGAAAACTTACCTCGCACAGAAAGCGGTGAAATCGATCAAGCTGAAGACTTTTTCGGCAAAACAACCCACCTCACGGTGAGTGGACAACTCGAAGCTGAGTTAGCTGCTTTGGCTCTTAGCAAGGTGTACACCTTCGGCCCTACTTTCAGAGCTGAAAACAGTAACACCTCGCGTCACTTAGCCGAGTTCTGGATGATTGAACCTGAAGTCGCTTTTAATGATATTATCGCTAACCAAGATTTAGCAGAGGAGTTTCTCCAATTCTGTTTGCGTTATGCGCTAGAGAATTGTCGTGAAGACTTAGAATTTTTACAAGAACGCGAAATCAACGAGGATAAAATGAAGCCTGTTGATGAACGTCAAAGTATGCCGCTCATTCAGCGTTTGGAATTTGTAACTCAGAACAAATTTGAGCGAATCAGCTACACTGAAGCGATTGATCTTTTGCTGAATTCAAATCATTACAAGAAGAAAAAATTCAAGTACCCTGTTGAATGGGGCATTGATCTTCAAAGTGAACACGAGCGCTATTTGGTAGAAAAACACTTCCAAAAACCCGTAATCATCACCGGCTACCCTGCGGCTATCAAAGCATTTTACATGCGATTGAATGAAGACGGTAAAACCGTTGCTGCAATGGACATTCTTGTTCCCGGCATTGGCGAAATTATCGGCGGAAGTCAGCGTGAAGAGCGTTTCGATGTTCTCCTTCAAAAGTGCGAACAATTCAATATTCCACAAGAGAGCATTTGGTGGTACCTCGAGACCCGCAAATTTGGTACGTGTACGCATGCCGGATTTGGTTTGGGCTTCGAACGCTTGGTGATGTATGTAACCGGAATGCAAAACATTCGCGACGTTATACCATTCCCTCGCACACCGAAGAACGCTGAGTTCTAAAAAGGCTATCTTCGTAGCATGTCGCAACGAACAGAACATCCCGAGAAGCTTTTCTTTTCACAGCTCGACGGGCTGCGGTTCCTTTGCTTTTTGTCGGTTTTTTTGTTTCACAGTTTCCATACGGAAATAGCGGAGATAAAAACGCTACCGGCTTACGCATTTGTAAAATCAGACCTTTTTGGCAACGGTAGTTTAGGAGTGAATTTCTTCTTCGTGCTCAGCGGTTTCCTCATTACTTTTTTGCTAGCCGCAGAAAAAGAAAAATTCAAAACCATTCATGTTTCAGCCTTTTGGCTGCGACGCATTTTACGCATTTGGCCTTTATACTTTTTGTGCGTCGCATTTGGGTTTATCGCCTTTCCCTATTTCAAAGTGCTGCTGGGTCAAACACCCACCGAAACTGCGAACCCCATATGGTACGTTCTGTTCATCAACAACTTCGACTTCATCTACCATGGCGCTCCCGATTCTTCTGTGCTTGGTGCCTTGTGGTCACTGGCGGTTGAAGAACAATTTTATCTCGTGTGGCCTATCCTTTTAGCACTGCTTCCCGAACGCGCTTGGAAGTATCTTTTTGCCTCTATTTTTTTATTGACCTTCTGGTTTCGCTGGAAGTATAACATCCCCGAATTTCACGAAATGCATACCCTTAGCTGCATTGGCGATATGACAGTAGGAGCCGCTGGCGCTTTAGCCATTCGGCATGGTAAGTTTCAACACTTCATTCATGATCTTTCTAAACTAAAAATAGCTCTCCTCTACCTCCTCTTTTTGGGTGTGTATTTTTTCAGAGATGAACTCCTTCAAAGCCACGAAATCACTAGGGTATTTGAACGATTTATCATTGCCATCCTTTTACTTTTTATTTTGCTCGAACAACAATTTGCACAGCATTCGTTCTTTAAGATAGGAAACATTCAACTTTTTTCTCGCTGGGGAAAAATTTCCTACGGCATGTACTGCTTGCATTTTGTGGCTATTCTCATTGTACTTCAGATCACCCGTTTACTCCATTTCAATACCCAATGGTGGCAAGTAATGATTGTGGAAACCCTGGCCGCATTCGTTCTTACCGTGATCCTGAGCGAATTGAGTTATCGCCTTTTTGAAGCCCCCTTTCTCCGCTTGAAAAAAAGATATTCCTTTTTTACCCGAGAATAAGAAATGGCCAAAAAACAGAACACTCGTTTTGAATTTGAAGGAGAGTTTATCAAAATCGATAGCGCCACCTTCATGCAATATGTGGTAGTGGTGCCTCCCGATGTTTTTGCCCAAATGCCTCAGAAAACCAACGTAAGAGGGAAAGGCAACATGAATGGCGCACCGTTTTCCCTTGCTGTGCAAAAAATGAAAGATGGCACCCGTTACTTCGCCGCCAATAAAGCCCTTCAAAAGGCAGGACATCTTCAACTAGGAGCTCCCGTAAAGGTCTTCTTCGAATTGGTAGATCCAGATGAAGTAGAACTGCCCGAGGAACTCTTAGCCGTTATCGAGCAAGATCCTGACAATGGCCCGCTGTGGTTTCAGCTCACCCCGGGGCGTCAACGCAGTTTAGCCCACTATATCTTTTCTACGAAGAACATTGATCTGCGCATCAAACGATCGATGGAACTGCTTCACCGACTTTCCATTGGTGATATACCCCTTAATCACAAAAAGAAAGAATAAGGCCTTTCCCTCATTTCGTTGATAAAGGAGAATTTTTGTTTGCGAACTATTCCCTATTTTTGAGGCGTTATGCTTAAACAAACCCTTCAACAAAGACTTCAGCAAAAACTTTCACCTCAACAAATCCAGTTGATGAAGATGTTGCAAATTCCTACTATGGAATTGGAACAACGCATCAAGGAAGAGATGGAAGTGAATCCGGCATTGGAAGAAGGCCGCGATGAAGAAGCTGAAGAGCAGAACAAAATGGAGGAAGCCGCCAACGATACTGATAACGATGGCGAGGAAAAATCGGAAGCGAACGAAGACTTTGATATCCGAGATTATTTCGACGAAGACGATATTCCTGATTACAAGCTTTACACCAACAACCATAGTGCTGATGACGAAGAACGCGAAACTCCTTTAGGAGCGGGTAGTTCTTTTCACGACTTGCTCTATGCGCAGATCGGATTAAAAGATATTGATGAGCACGAACAGCAGCTTGCGGATTACCTCATTGGTAATTTGGATGAAAACGGTTACCTCCGTCGTGATCTTATTGCCATCGTAAACGACCTCGCTTTTTCGCTGAACATATCTACCACCTTGGCCGAGTTAGAAGCGGTTTTAAAAACCATACAAGAACTCGATCCTCCAGGCGTGGGTGCGCGTGATTTGCGCGAATGTTTACTTATTCAGATCAAACGCGCCGAACATCGCGATGCCGATATCGTAGCCGCAGAGCATATTATATCCAAATACTTCGAAGAGTTTACTAAAAAACACTACGAAAAGATTGCGAAAAAAATGGAGTTGGAAGAGGAAGATTTGAAGCCAGCTATTGACTTCATTCTCCACCTCAATCCCAAGCCCGGCAATAGCATGCAAGATTCTGCGCGCACGGTGCAGCACGTTATTCCCGATTTCAATTTGGTAGTTGAAAACGACGAACTCAAGTTGACACTTAACGGGCGCAATGCCCCAGAGCTCCGCATCAGCCGCGAATACCGCGAGATGATGAAGCATTACGCTCAATCAAAAACGCGCGATGCCAAAGAGCGTGAAGCCATGCTTTTTGTCAAGCAAAAAATAGATGGTGCCAAGTGGTTTATCGACGCCATCAATCAGCGCAACGATACCTTGTTGTTCTGTATGAACGCGATTGTGGAATACCAAAAAGAATTTTTCCTCAGTGGCGATGAAACCAAGTTGCGCCCAATGATTTTAAAAGACATTGCTGATCAAGTAGGAATGGATATTTCTACCATCAGCCGTGTAGCGAACAGCAAGTATATTCAAACACCTTATGGCACTTATTTGCTCAAGTATTTCTTCTCGGAAAGTTTGAGCACCGATGATGGCGAAGAAGTTTCGTCACGTGAGGTGAAAAAAATTCTCAAAGACGCCATCGAAGGTGAGCATAAGCGCAAGCCCCTTACCGACGATCGTTTAGCTAAACTGCTCAACGAAAAAGGCTACAACATCGCACGACGCACCGTGGCCAAGTACCGCGAACAACTCGGTATAGCAGTAGCCCGTTTACGCAAAGAGTTATGAAAAATGCACCTGAACCGGTGATCATTCGCCTGGCAAAAATTCTCTCCATCATTTTCCACCCACTGTGGATGCCGCTTTTGATTTACATCTTGGTGCGATGGCTCGATCCTTATTACGTAGGACACTCTCAAGCGGACAATTTTGTTATCCTTCTACTTGTGATCAACATTATTGCTCCTGCTCTCAGCATGCTCATCATGATCAAATATGGCATGCTCAGTAGTATAGACCTGAGGGATCGGAAAGAGCGGTTTGGACCTTATTTGCTCGTCATTTTTTATTATGCTCTTTCCTACACCATGTTGCGATGGAAAGGCCCCATTCTTCCTCCTGAAGTATTCAGCTTTTTTGTGGCGGTAGTCACGTCGTTGATCGCTTCCTTACTGATCAATACCCTTTGGAAAATATCGGTGCACATGCTTGCGCAAGGGGGTGTATTCGGAACGCTCATGAGCCTGCATGCTCTACACATGGCAGATGTTACCGTTTTTGTGATTGGCGCTGTTGTAATGGCGGGACTTACCGCCTACTCTCGCGTGCGATTAGAAGCGCATACGCATGGACAAGTTTATGCTGGCTTCTGTCTTGGAGTAGCTATCAATTGGATTGTGATCTCTTTTAAAATAATGATTTAGAAGGCTACTGGTGCGTTTCAAGCAACTGCTGTTGCCATTTCCACGCATGGCGCAGGGCATCCTCAAGTGAATAAGCCGTTTCCCAATTGAGCATTTCATTGGCCTTTGACACATCGGCCCAAATCTGCTCCACATCACCCGTTCTGCGATCGGTAATAACATAGTTTAGGGGCTGGCCACTTACCTTCTCAAAGGTTTTTACAACCTCCAAAACAGAATGTCCTTTCCCTTGACCTAGGTTGAATATTTCAAAGCCATGGGCACTCGCTAACAACCACTCTAACGCTCTTACATGCGCTTTTGCTAAGTCGCCTACGTGTATGAAATCACGAATGCAGCTTCCATCTGGAGTGTTGTAATCATTGCCAAAAACCAGCAGTTTTTCTCTGATACCTGCAGCGGTTTGCGTTATATAGGGTATCAAATTATTAGGAACGCCATAAGGCAATTCGCCAATTTTACCTGACTCATGCGCCCCTATTGGGTTGAAATACCTCAACAATACAGCGCCGAAATTTTCTTGCGCCCGGTGATAATCTGCAATGATGCGCTCTCCCATTTGCTTGCTCGCGCCATAAGGCGACTCGGCGGGCATAAAGGTGGTATACTCTGTAACTGGATTGACTTCGGGCTGACCATAAACAGTGCATGAGCTCGAAAATACGAGTGACTCAACTCCAAACTCTTTCATCACCTTTAATAAGGCCAGCAGAGATCCGAGATTATTTTGATAGTACTTCACTGGATCGGCTACCGATTCGCCTACAGCTTTAAATGCGGCGAAGTGGATCACCCCGAACGGTTGTTCTTGTTGAAAGACAGAACGAAGAGCCGCTTCATCGCACACATCTACTCTATATAAAGGAGGAAGATATCCTAATACCGATTGAAGCCCTTCTAATACACGATCGTCCGAATTAGAAAAATCGTCTACCATTACTGGTATGTAGCCAGCCTGAGCCAACTCCACTACAGTATGGGATCCGATAAATCCTGCACCTCCGGTTACCAGTATTTTTTTCATGCTCTCTATTTCCTGAAAACTAACCTTTTGACTTTAGGGTTTACTTTTTTCTTGAAAAAAAATGAAACCTTCCAAAAGCTCGTCTCGTTAAGGTAGTTGCGAATATAATTGAGATTTCGCAATCAAGGGTTGATTTTGTTGAACCAACAATACAATCCGCGCTTGCTTGAGAAAGATCAATTGTGTGAGCTACCGCTTAAATCATTCCGAACGTTTTTTTTCACTCAAACGAAACCTTTTGATGATGGCTGCGGTAAAACTGACTCGACTACCTAACCTAAGCATTATGAATACACAGACTACTTCGGTACTGTATGATCTGTCCTACTTGAACCAAGTGTTTCAAGGAAATAGGGAGATGATCAACAATATAATCAGCCTCTTCTTGCAACAGGTGCCGGATTACATCCGCGAAATGGAAGAATGTGTTCGAAAAAACGAACCACTTTCACTGCACCCGCTCGCTCATAAAGCAAAATCATCCATCTCCATGTTGGGTATTAAACAAATGGAAACGGATATTCTAGCCATTGAGCTCAATAGTAAGAATCTGAGAAATTTAGACGAACTACCCGGTTTGGTTCATCGTGTTCGCGGCACTTGCGACATGGTATATGGCCAACTAAAAGAACAATTGCAGCGTTCTTTCTAGAACGCATCCAAAAAGTATAGGGTGGAGGGCCGCTTCTCGTGTTGGATTTATTCCACCGAGGGCGGTTTTTCTTTTTACTACATTTTCATGTTTTCAACTAAATTGCGGCCTTATGGAGTTTACGGCAGATCAGTTGAAAGAGCTTGAATCGCGCGGCCTCACCGCGGCCGATGTGGCAATTCAAATTCATCGTTTTACGAAGGAAATACTTCCCATCAAATTGGAGCGCCCTTGCATTCCTGGTGATGGTATTCATGTATTACCGGCTAGTGAATGTCATCGTTATTTATCGATTTACGAAAACGACCGTCAGCCCTACTCCATCGCAAAATTTGTTCCCGCTTCCGGCGCAGCTAGCCGCATGTTTAAACACCTCTACAACTATTCACCTGAAATGGTGAGCGACTTGACAGAAGAATTCATTCTGCAATTCGAACGTTTTCCTTTTGTAGATACGCTGCGCAAAAAATTGGCTCTAAATGGCATTGATCTCAATGTTTGGAAAAAAGAAAACAACTGGGAAGCGATCTTTAAATCCATTCTGTATTTCGAAGGACTGAACTACAGCAACTTCCCCAAAGGACTGGTAGAATTTCATCATCACCATCATCGCAACATTACCGCTTTTGAAGAGCACATCATCGAAGCGATTCAATATGCCAAGGATAAGAATGGTAAATGTCATTTGCATTTTACCCTTGCGCCTGGGCACATCGATTTGGTTTTAAACTTCATTGAAAAACAAATCGAACACTATTATCCGTATGAGGACATTGTTGTTACGCACAGTGTTCAATCGGAAAAAAGTGACACGATAGCACTCGACGAAAACAATCAGCCAGCACTTAATGCACAAGGTCAATTCATCTTTCGACCAGCCGGACACGGTGCTTTGATCCACAATTTACAATCGATCGATAGCGATATCATTTTTATCAAAAACATCGATAATGTAACCACCTCGGCTCAATTAGAGGATACCGTCTTTTTCAAAAAAGTCATTGGTGGTTTATTGATTTCACTTAAAAAACAAGCGGAAAAAATCATTGAAGGTCTTCAGCAAAATGAGGATCATGCGCTTGAAAACGGTTTGGAATTTTTACAAAACTGGTTTCAATCTGGCTTGCCTATTGGACTCAGTAAAGATCAACTTTCTCGCTATGTGCAATTGCGATTAGATCGTCCTCTGCGCATCTGTGGCATGGTGCGAAACGAAGGTGAGCCCGGAGGAGGGCCTTTCTGGGTGCGACTTTCGGATGGTTCGTTGAGCAAACAAATCGTAGAAAAAAGCCAAGTAGACACTGCCGATCATCACCAACTAAAGATACTATCAGAAGCCACTCACTTTAATCCAGTGGATATTGTTTGTTCCATTAAAAACAGCAAAGGGGTTGCTTACTCGCTGGTTGATTTTGTGGACCACAGCACAGGATTTGTATCGGAGAAGTTTCAAGATGGAAAAGTCATCAAAGCACTTGAATTACCTGGTCTTTGGAACGGTTCTATGGCTTTGTGGAATACCGTATTTGTGGAGGTTCCGGTGTCCACTTTTAATCCGGTAAAAACAGTGAACGATTTACTCCGAGCAGGACATCAAATCGCGTGATGAACATTCAAATTTCTTCTCTCTGTTTTATTTGAAATCCTGCACCACGATAGATCGAGTGCACAAAAAGGTTTCTGCTTCTTCGCGATTAGAGGCGATGAAAATAGTGCGTCCTTCTTTTTCCTCGCGCAAGAGTTGCTGATACCATTCTATCGCAGCTGCATCGAGATGCGAGGTAGGCTCGTCGAGCAATAACAATTCCGACTGACCGAGAATAGCCAAACCCAACTTCACTCGTTGCTTCATTCCACTCGAGTAATGATGAAGTGTTTTGTGCTGATGTGCCTTGAGCCCTATTCGCTCCGCAAAATCTGCCGCACTCATGGTGTGGCGTAAGTTTTTGAATTGAAGAAAAAAAGAGACATTTTCTTCTAAGGTAAGATCTTCAAATAATTGGAGTGCAGGAGTGCACCAAGTCATTTCTTGGAAAACGAGGTCTGGTGAAATTTTTTCAGATTTTTTTTCCCAAACAATGCGCCCTTCTGAAGGACTGAGATAACCGCTGATCATTTGCAGAAGCGTACTTTTTCCGCTTCCATTACCGCCTAGAATAGCTACGGCTTCACCTGAATGAAAAACGGTATCAACGCGTCGGAATATCCATTCGCGTTGATACCGTTTTCCTATGTTTTCAAGTTGAACGATCACAAGCCTTGGGGACCTCTGATGATTCCTTTATCCGCAGCGCGAATAAAGTCGAGGATATACTGTTTTTCTTGAGTTTGTGGCAATTCCATTTCAGCAGCGTGAAGGGCGCGACTCATGTTGCTGTTGTGCACATAGATGGTTCTATATACATCTTCGATGGCCGCTACCGCTTCATTTGAAAAACCTCTACGGCGAAGACCAATCGTATTCACACCAGCGAAGCTAAGCGGCTCGCGTGCGGCTTTCACAAATGGGGGAACACTCTTGCGAACAAGACTGCCTCCGGCGATAAAGCTGTGTTGACCAATTCGAATAAATTGCTGAATAGCCACGACGCCTTCTACTACTACCCAATCTTCAATATCTACGTGTCCCGCAATATTGGCCGAGTTAGCGATGATGCAATTATCACCGATAAATGCATCGTGCGCTACGTGCACGTAAGCCATCAAAAGACAATTGCTACCCACCTTCGTTTTCATGCGATCTTTCGTGCCGCGGTTGAGCGTGCAACACTCACGAATGGTCGTATTATCGCCAATTTCGGTGGTGGTAATTTCGCCATCAAACTTCAAGTCTTGAGGAATAGCAGAGATTACCGCACCTGGAAAAATGCGGCAATTGCGGCCAATTCGCGCTCCATCCATGATGGTCACATTGGGGCCAATCCATGTGCCATCACCGATTTCTACATCACCTTCAATGGTGGTAAAAGCGCCGATGGTTACATCCTTTCCAATTTTTGCTCTTGGATCTATGACAGATAGTTGGCTCATGCGTTTTGCGTCTGCGTTTGTGGTTCTGTTACTTTATCGCGCACTACTTGGGCGAGCATTACTGCTTCCGTAGCAGGCTTACCATTTACATAAGCGATACCGCGCATGTTCACCAAGCCTCGACGTATGGGCGATTCCAAAGTCAATTTGAAAATAATGGTGTCTCCGGGCAATACTTTTTGTTTGAACTTCACCTCATCAATTTTCATGAAGTAGGTGCTGTAATTTTCTGGATCGGGCACTTTGCTCAGAGCGAATATGCCACCCACCTGGGCCATGGCTTCTATTTGCAATACACCCGGCATTACCGGATTATTTGGGAAGTGACCTTGGAAGAACGGTTCGTTCATGGTCACGTTTTTCAAACCTACAATGCCATTTTCATCCATTTCCAAAACCTTGTCCACTAACAAGAACGGATAACGGTGCGGAAGCATTTTTGTAATATCGTTGATATCGTATAGCGGCTTTTTATTGAGATCAAAAACAGGAGCCGCATCTTTTTGCTTTTTAGCTAAGGCCTTCAAAATTTTAGCAAACTCTGTATTTCCGAAGTGACCCGGACGAGCTGCCAAAATGTGACCGCGAATGAACTTTCCAACCAGAGCCAAATCACCAACAATATCGAGCAACTTGTGGCGTGCTGGCTCATTTTCGTATTGGAGTTTAATGGTATTCAACACACCAATACCTTCCACTTTCACCTCCAAATCTTCCTTACCGAGCATTTTCAAAATCTCTTTGATTTGCTCTTCAGAGTAGGTGCGGTCCACCATCACGATGGCATTATCTAAACTTCCACCTTTGATCAGACCATTTTTAGCCAACACCTCCAACTCACGAAGGAAAACGAAGGTGCGGCATCGTGAAATTTCATCTTTAAAATGATTGAGTTGGTACATGTGCGCATGCTGAGTACCCAATATCGGTGAGTTATAATCAACCATTACCGTTACACGAAACTCACCACCTTCCGTTGGTACTGCGAGCATTTCAATGCCCTTTTCACCATCTTCATACGTTAGATTTTCGGTAAGCGTTAAATACTGGCGATCGGCGTCTTGCTCTTCAAAACCTACCGCTTCAATAGCCTCAACAAAAGGCCAAGCGCTGCCGTCCATAATAGGCACTTCAGGGCCTGTCAATTGAACTAAAGCGTTGTCCACCTTACAGCCATAAATAGCGGCTAATACGTGTTCGGTAGTATAGACACGCGCACCATTTTGCTCGAGTGTAGTACCTCTTTGGGTAGAAACCACAAGGTCACAATCAGCATTGATAATGGGCTGACCCTCCATGTCCATGCGCTGAAACTTATAGCCATGATTGGCTGGTGCAGGTTGGATGGTAAGGGTAACAGGCGCGCCCGTGTGCAAACCCACCCCGTTGAGGGTGACAGCTTGTTTTAACGTACGTTGTTTTGAGCTCATGCCGCGAAGGTACGGAGAGATTTGGAATGCCCACCATCCTGAAAAATACGTTTTTTTCCCGCTATGATGTTCTTTTATCGTGTAAAACTGAAACAACAATTAGAGAAGCCCATTCTGAAATTTCAGGATGGGCTTTTTTATGCATTTTGGGGGCATAAAGCTGTGTTTCAACTGGGTAAGACCTTATAGGTCTTAGACCTATAAGGTCTTTACCTAATTTTTTTTCATATTTCCAAATAAAGCTTATTCAGCCCCCCATGCGGATTATAGAAGGAATATATTTCTTTCGCATACGATTCACAAAAGCCGTGCAATGATCACCTCATGAACCTCACTTTCTTGATATGGGACATGAAAAGTGCGAATGACTTCAAAACCTTTCCCAAGGAGAAGATTCTGTATTTGCTCCGATTGGAAAAAATAAAAATAACTACGATCACCCGTGCTACTTGTTTGAAAGCCTGAACGCTCGGGAGAGCCGGGTACATAACTGAGATAAAGAACTCCACCGACACGAAGAAATCGACTGGCTTGAGATATCAAGTGTTCCGTTTCGGCTAGCGAAAGGTAAGGGATACAAAATCCAGCAATCAATGCATCGTGCGATTTATCTGGTAGATGCAGCCTACGCGCATCCCCTACTTCAAAATGTGCCAACGGATTATTCTGATTTGCCAACTCTACCATACTTGATGCAGCATCAATCCCCTTCCATTCCCAAAATGGGCAACGATGTAAGATGTAGAAAGAAATATTTCCTGGTCCACAACCAATCTCAAAAACTTCTGCCTTTTCTTTTGAAACAGCTTCTATTAGGGCATCATAAGTTGTTTGGTAAATGTCCAAATGCATAAACTTCTCTTCATACAACTTCGCCAATTTGTTCCAAGTAGAGATGGTTTCTTTATGTTGGTTTTCTGATGAGTCGGACATGAAAGCGCTGGTATTGACAATTAAGATGCTTCTCCAAAGGTTAACAGATTGTGATCGGGATCCAATAGTGCAAATTCCTTCATGCCCCAAGGACGATGGCCCAAGGTTCCATTCGGGTGAATGGGTGTTCCAACTTCTAGCAATTGACGATAAACCTCATCGATTCCCTGAACGCGTATGTACACTTGACCGTCATTTTGGGAGACATCTAGTTCTTGGTGAAGAAAAAAATGAAGCTCTATCGCATCCTTTTTTAACATCAAATAATGTTCAAAGCGTTCTAATCCACATTCCTCAAACTGCAAATACCGGGTGTAAAATGTTAAGGTCCTTTCCCGATCGCGCATCGGAAGTTTGGGGCAGATGGCTGTTAACATAATGATCTCATTTAGACTCTTAATAATCCACGGAATCCGCGGGCTGCGTAATAAGACTGCGCACCGTTGTGATAAATAAAAACTTGACCGTATCGAAAATCACCGAATAGGGATCCTCCTAACTTCCTCACGGAATCTGGTGTTTTTAACCAACTGGAAGTCTTGGTATCAAAGGTACCTAAGCTCTGTAAATAACGATATTGTTCTTCATTTAAAAGTTCTACTCCCATTTCAGACGCAGCATCTACGGCATTGCTTTCCGGACGATGTTCTTTGCGCGATTCCCACCCTTCTTTGTCGTAGCAAAAACTTCTTCTACCCGAAGGACTTTCTACAGAACAGTCCATAAACAAAATCTCACCGCTTTTGGCGTCCACACCCACCACATCTGGCTCTCCGCCTGTTTGCTCCATTTCTTCTAATGACCAAAGCTTGGATGTTGATTTTTCCAATCGAGTCACTACACTCGACCATTCGATTTGAGCATGACGTTTTTTGTTTTTCTCAAATCGTTGTTGTAAAACGCTCAACAGCGATTGAGTCTGCGCTGCGCTCAGTTCTTTTTTCATCTGCTATTGTTGATCGGTGTGTTTTGCATAATTATTCAATATGGCTTGCCAACCTCCTTTCTGAAGTTCGATCGGATTTTCGTTTTCCGCATCAAATTCAACCTCCACCCTCGTTCCTTCTGCTGTGGGTTGAAAACGCACCTCTACCTTTCGGCCGTCGCTGAGCCCATAGGCTAAAGAATGGCCTTGCTCAACAGCACTGTAAATTCCTTCAAAATCAAAACCAAAACTACCATCACGGGCTTCCATGCGAGCGATGTATTTACCGCCTACACTTAAGTCATTTGACGCACTTGGACAATGCCAATCCGGCGAGGCAAAATTCCATTGAGTGATGTGTTGTGGGTCGGTGTAACAGGCCCATGCTTTTTCAGCGTTTGTGCCAACATGCACCTCTATCAATAGTTTCGTAAACATGTTTGAGATTGTAATGATGAATGAACAAAGATAACAGTTCTCTTTTTGAATCAAGCATCCCAACCGGGAACGAGATGATTGAGCATGATGGTGTACATAGGCGCCTCTAAACCCACCAAGCGCGATTGAACGATCACATATTCCATCAACGATTTCCACTCTATGGTGTGCCCTTGCACATAATCAGCTTGCATAGACGAGGTGGTATCATAAGGCAAAGCTCCCAACCGAGCAATCGTTCGGTCGGATAAATCAGTTGGCACTCCTATACCTTTTGCATCGGCTAAGGCGTGAATCTCTTTTACGAGTTGAAGTAATGCCGAACGTTTATCTACATTCGACAAAATGTTTCCGATGGAATCGTTGTAAAAAGTAGTAGCGGTAGCAATGGGCGACACGAATAAGAATTTTTCCCACACCACCTGCTCGATCACTGGAGTGCATGTAGCTTGGATATTCGCTCTTTTGAAAATAGATTCTAATTCAATGCATCTCGCACTTCGTTGAAGCGGTATTCCAAAAAACAGCGACTCTACATTACCCGAAGTTTCAATCACTCCATCTTCTACCTTTCGCGAAACGAGGTAAACACAACCGTGAAGAACGGTATTGAATGGGAAATAATGTTGAACCCGATCAAAACTATCCGCCCCATTGAGCAAGGGTAATATAATGGTGGAAGAATCGACACAGGGTGTCAACTGCTGCAACATCATCTCCAAACTATAGGACTTTGAAGCAACGATCAGTACATCCGCTGTACCCAATTCGTGGGCGTCATCTGTTACAGTATGAGGAAAAGCAACCCAGGACTCATTCCCTTTTTTCACTAGCAAGCCTTTTTCTGCTATGACGCGCCTATGATTTCCTCGGGCAAAAAAGGAAACAGTCACTTCGTCGTGTTGATGGTAGTGCCGAGCAAGCAAGCCACCGAAATAGCCACCCACTCCACCTATACCCGCAATCACGATTTTCATTTATTTCTGAATTAGTTAGTTTAAAAAAAAACGCTCACTTCGCCAAGGTCACACCAATCATCACTCCGAACTCGCCATCGAGTTGACTGCAGCCCTGATCTGGGGCATAACAACGCGATACGGCTCCGTCTAAATACAAAGCTTGATTGCATCCCTTTTGCAGAAAGTAACTCGCAAAGTCGTATAGATTGATGGGCTCCTTCGACATGGCAAACAAGACTTTTCCATCAGGCAAAACACCCACACCATTTCGAATATTCAGATTGCTCGATCCTTGCTTAAAGGCGCTGTGAATCTTGCCATTGATCACCAACATCGGTCCCGATTGTGTGGCCCATTGTATAGTTGTAGTTTCTTTGAATTGGCTCGTCTCGCAAACGTAAGCTTTGTTATCTTTAGTCAAATAAAAAACACCGTTCGGCTTGAGATAAAAATTCCCCTTGCCTGAATCCGTGTTCAAGGAATTCACCTTCTCACCATTTTCAATATACAATCCCAAAGGACCGTGATCCATGGTGTACATGCCTGCATTGCAACCAAATTGCAACTGTTGCTTCTTGCTTTCTACATGCTTCTTTAGATTGGCCAACGATTTCAATTTTGTGCCCTTATCATCTTTCCAATACAACTGAACATTCTGTGTCATCGGATTGGCGATGAAGGAAACAAAGTTGTTGTCCTCCTTATCCGCATTGACTTTCCAAGAAATCAACACTATGGAAAAAACACAAAAGACCGCAAAAAAAAGAAAAGGACGTCTGCGCATAATCATGAAGCAATTTAAGAACGAAAAAGGATAATCAAAAATCTACCATTGTTAATCCCCGCCACCACAGCCGCCACAACCGCTATCTCCACCGCCACACCCACTGTCGCCGCCGTGATGACTGCTGTCCCAAGAACAACCAGAGCAACCCGTTCCTCCCGCATAGTCGTCGCTTCCCTCTTTTGTAGGTTTCATCGTTTGCAACAACTCCGCATCGATTTGAGTTAGAAAAGAAAAATCGATTTGCTGCAACAAGAACACATTACCGTGAATCGTACCTACTAGTTCTCGCGCTCGCTGCACATCCTCATTCAATGCGGTTTGTAATCTGTGTTCGCATTGATCGATTTCTAATCGCAATTTTTTGCGCTGCATTGCTCCTTCGGCAGACCAATTGAATCCACCAAACATTTTTTGAAAAAAAGTGCGCGTAAAAAAAGATTGAATCCGCAAACTCTTGCGAATCTTTGACTGATAGTAATTTTCTGTTATTGCCTTTTGATAAGCGATCTTAATCATGTGTCGGTACAAGATCTGAACATGAGCATCCTTCTGGTAGATTTGAAGAAAAATCTCTTCGTGAGCTAGAGGTGTGTAGGTCAAAAAACGAGATCCAGTTGTTACATAACGATGCATACGCACTTCTTTCGAAGCATCTTGTTTCATGGGTAACTGAATAACGCGAAGCACATCTTTCAAAACCAAATCAAGGAAAGTGAATTGCAGCAATTCCTTGAGAGCTGCTTTCTCTCCTTGAGCTATTAGAAGTGATTCTGCAGGAGTATAAGTGGAAAGTAATTTCATGGTCTAAAAATCGAAGGTTTGTGAATGATCCAATTTTGTCGAATATTGATGCGTTGAAAATGAATGTCTGAAAAACGGTCATCGCCGTTCGGCCAAAGATCAGTGTTGGCCTCTATGCCAAATGTGCTGCGATAAAGTTCCTTGGTCTTTTCATACCAATCAAAAAACTTCTCTCCTTCGGAAGCACCGCCTTTCGTAGGTCCGTGATGGATATCCCGATTCAAGGTTTGTTGGCACCAGTCTATCCAGTACGAGCGGGTATAGATCAGATGAAGGTGCCACACTTGATCTACCTGATCAGAGGGAGTAAGGGGATGATCGGCGATACATAATAAATACATGAATTTTTTATACTCACCCACCGCCCTCACTGCGAACTCCATCGACCAACCATTTTCACGAGATAACCGATCGGTAAACGTGAGCGCGCTATCGGGATCGTCAATGGAAAAAGTAACTATCTTTTGCCAAAGAGGATCAGAGAGATAAGGAAGCCGTTGATTCAGCATTTTCATTCGCTAGCTTACGGACACATTTGTTCTACAAGATTAAAGGTAATTCGCCTTGCACTTGTTAAGCCCGTTTTAAAATACACCAAAGCGGAATGAGAAGGATGAGCGGCAGAAAAAGACATCTAACCGAATCTTACATCCCCGACCGGCGCTAACGTCGAGCCTTCGTCTCCACCCCCGACCTGCGCTGAGGCTCCAGTCGGGGCTTACATAAGGCAGGCTCCGTCGAGCCCTCACATCATAAACCCGCACACACCAGTGCCAACTAATCACTAATCATTAATCATTCCCCCCTTCTCCTTTCTATTTCATAAAACAGTCCGACCATCAAAAAATCTCGTCCGGTTTCGTCGTTGATCTTGTAGTCGAACTGATGCAAATAACCGAGTTGAATGGTGGTAGATTTGGAGGGTTTGTAGTTGAAAGAGACGGACCACCTGTTTCTTTCGAAATAAGGTTCTTTATCGGTAAAAAAAAGTTCATTGTTCGCGTTGATTTGAAAGGGTTTATATCCCTCCATTTCCTTGCCGAAAGGGTAAGAAAGTCCTAACCTATAACGAAAGCGGTTTCGGTAACCATTGCTCGTCCAGCGCAGCTCGGTGCGGTATCGCTGCTCTATTTTCAACTTCCCGATCGTTTGAAACAACACAATTTGTGGCCACAGTCGAAATTCATCATTGTTTTTGGGCAATACAAAATCCCCTCCCTCTTTATAGGTTTGATAACTACCGGCGGCTAAGGTCAGTTGTACACCCTTATTTATCCTGTAGTTAATTCCTCCTTTGTATTCGTAGTAATGGAAGTGATCATACAATTTCAGCGAACGCAACTGTGTCTCACCAAAAAAACTCCATTTTTCAGAATGATTATATTTCAACTGGAGAATATTCCAACTTCCGAGCTCTGAGGTTTGCGCGGATCCAAGAAGCACCGCGAGCATTAGAAAAAAAGTCGATAGATATTTAGCGTTCATGCAGATGATGGTTTCCTATTCTCCCTTCACACTTCCGTATTCATAGGCAGTGGTGGTAAACTTACGAAGGTTTTTGGTTTCTTGATTTGATTGCTCTCGCCGCGTCAGTAATCCCCTTACCATTTCGCGCCTTTTCGTTCGCCGCATCTTACATCCCCGACTTGGGGTCGGGGCTGACAAAGGATGAGTTGGGAACTCATCATGTTTGGAATATTAGTAAATCGTTATTACTTAATAAAACTCCAAAACCTGCTTACTCCGCTCTTTCTCCCCGCTCCGGTAATCGTAGCCAATGGTGATGACAACAGTATCGCCTCTGTACTTATAGAGCGTGCGATGATCGAGCTGGTCTGGTCGCCTTCATAAAAAAGACTTTCCTTTCTCCTTCCCGCTTTATCGTAAGTGTAGATGGATTGATTCTGAAAAATACCTCGATTATAATAATCTTCTTTGATGCGATGATTGCCTTTATCATAGGTGTATGAGCGGACTTCTGATTTCTCTTCACCATTAGCCGTAGGTTCCATCCGGTAAGTAAGCACTCGATTGGACTGTTCATCATATTCGCTGTAAACATTCCACCGCCACTGATCATCTCCTATAACGCCTAATCGAAAAACTTTTTCTCTACCTAAAGAGTCGTATTCATACACATTCATCGATGATGTATCACCGTTTTCAGCGATGTATATTTCTTTGAGGATTTTTTGATTTTCATCTAACTCTTTGATCAATGACAAGGTGCGATTGCTTTCTTTCAGCAGCTTGATTTTTGGCGATTGAAGAAACTTTTCCCGCGTGTTCAATAGATCCAATTCGTCACGTGAACAATCTACCAAACTATCTTCCGAAACCTCATAGTTATAGTAATAGATCTTTTTTTCCGCGTAAATATATTCGCTATAACTAAATCCCAAATTGCTATGGGCCGAAAATGAACGGACCTCTCTATTTAAACTGTCATATTCCGATGCAAAGATCATCGTGATCGAGCCATTCAATCCGTTGTTGAAACTAAAAACAGCATTCCCCTTTTTATCCAACTCCAAATACCCGAAGCTTCCATCGCTCCGCTTGATGGTGGATTGCTTAATGATCTTAGCTTTGGGCGTTGCTTGAGCCCATGTTTTTCCCTCTAGAAAAAACATCAGAAAAAACATCGGCAAACACAGATAGGTAAAATCATTTTTCACCACCGCATTACGAATTATCTGCGCGTGCCGGACGTCTCTCCTATAGACCTTTCTGATCATATTGATTCATTTACTGGGCGAAACAACTATCCTCACCGGCTCTCGATTCCAATCAAGCAGAAAATAGAATATACATTAAGCTACCTTATGATGCACTCTTGGAATGGCACTCAGTTCCTTCTTCTTGGCCCTTGACTCTTCTTCAATATCAAAGTCAGCTTGAAGTCCAAGCCAGAACTTTGGTGAATTACCAAAATAAAAAGCCAGGCGCAATGCAGTATCGGCAGTTATTCTGCGATTTCCTTTTAAAATTTCAGAAACTCTGGTTTGTGGTATTCCCAAATCTTTTGAAAGCCTGTAGGCAGAAATTTCCAGGGGCACAAGAAATTCTTCCATCAAAATTTCACCTGGGGTAATATTTTTAAGTCTTTTCATGATTAGTGGTAATCAACAATTTTTACTGAAAAGGCATTTCCATTGTTCCAAATAAAGATAATTCTCCATTGGTCATTAATGCGTATGCTGTGATATTCTTTTAATCGTCCTGACAGCTTCTCGAGCCGGTTAGCAGGGGGAATCCTAAGATCCATAATGTTAACCGAGTTATTGAGCATCCTTAGCTTTCTTCTCGCCACCTCTTGAATTTCGCCAGGTATTCCTCTAACACGCTCACCTTTCCATATTTTCTCGGTATCATTTGAACCGAATGAAGCAATCATAGTGACGTAATAAGTTAGTAACGCGAAAAGTAAGTAAAATGTTTCGATCACACAAATCCTTTTTCGAATTGTGTTTTTTCTCCGTTGCCTATTGTGACCGTTCTGTATTTAGCTCGTTGTATATTACGCTGACGTCCGTCAACTAAAACGTTTACAGAAACCACACATGTGCCAACGTTATCATTGAAAACTCCATGCGGAATCTGATCATTAAACGCCCAACACGACATTACAGGTAGACTGAAAGTGGTGAGGATTTCTACGAAAATGGAAGTGTGACTTAGTTTGCAATAGACCGCACAAAAATAAAACCGCCCCAAAAAGATGCTTTATTCTTTTTGGAGCGGCCTTGATTTCTAATGTGAGTTCCTTCTGCTATTTTCTTTTATCGATAGGTGTGCTTTTCAAATTGAAAATAGGAATATCAATCAACAAGCCTACATTCAAGGTTGTTTGTTGAGGTTTGATAATGAGTTCCCCTGCGGTGTCATTATAAAACAACTTAGGCGTAGAGCGCACGCCCACTGATAAAACAATCGGCTTCAGCAATCGAATGCTCGCGTGAATACCCGGTGAAAACAAACTCTCAAAGGCAAATTTCTGCTGTATGGTATCCGTTTCATTTTGGATTCGATACGAAGCAATAGACCCGAAGTCGAAAGCAGATGCGAAAACACCAAAGTCATACTTTCTCATTCCCCAGGATAGACTTACGCCCACCGGAGCGTAAATCCCACGACCATACACATGCTTGGCCTGTGTCATTTCGATATCCCAAGCATAGCCAATGTATCCATTCACCATCATCGAAAAACGACTTTGCTGCTTCAAGCGATAGGAGCCTACAGGAAGCGCTGCGCTTTCCAGGGCATTCTTTACCTCTTCAGGGGTTTTTGCAGTAGCCATTGACGAAGCCAAACTCAAATAGTTATAGAACTTCGCATGCAAAGTACTTTCTCCATTCGCTTTGTTCTTCAGCCAATCGTTGGTTTCGAACAATAACAACATCTCTGTAAACAAGCCCGGATAATTTTTCGATTGAATATCGGTGATCATGTCTTGAATGATGTCGAGATTGGCAGAGAGGGTTTTGAGGATTTCATCATTGCCCACTGCCAATGCACTCATCATGGTTTCATGGGTTTTCTGAATAGCATCCACACTAGTAGACATCACATCTAACCAGGCGGCAGCTTTCTTTTCCGCTGTTGAGTCTTTTACACTTAAGTATTCTTTCCAAGATGTATTGATCGCCGTGATGCCCTCAAAGCCAATAGAGCATAGATTGCTGATCTTCTCCAAATCATTAAATACTTCTTTGATATCCCTGCCTTCAATTTTCAGGTTCTTGTAGCAATCAATAGTTTTAAACTTTGATTCAACTAACAATAACCACAGTTGCATAAAATTTTTATCATTTAGCAAAAACTCCACTTGATTCTTGCTCACAAAAATTTCGCTCGGATTCGAAGATTTCAAACCTTCCATCAGCATATAGGTAAGCTTAATTGCCGAATTCAGATCTCCGTCGGCTTGACAGAGCTTGGAATCGCCCGAAATACTTTGCATAATATCGATAACATTCTTCCCATGCATCAATCCGGAAGCGACTTTAAGAGGAAGGATAACCTGTAAATTTGGTTTACCATCTTTCATAAACCACCCTGAAACTATCTTGCTCCGTTCTTCGCAATTTTCTTTTTTCTTTTTTATTGCTTCACTACAATCGCTCATATCAAAATCGCGCAAATCCAAAATATTATCAGGCGTGTTGAGTAAATCTTTAATGAACGCTTCTCGCAACTGAGGTAGGACATTAACGATATTATACGTTTCGATAGAACTAATGATGTTTGCTGACTTAGGGAATAAAAAAGTCAACTCTGGATAGTCCTTCAAGTCTTGTTTAAAGCGATCGAAAAAGGCAATGGACAATTCTTGTTTTCCGCGTTCTACTAGAAAATCAGTGATCCCAACAATAATGTTAGTAGCATCGAAGGAGCCGCCTAATTTGTCCGC